>JAKOXL010000036.1 GCA_029781045.1 Bacillota bacterium
AATTGAGGCCCACTGTAAACCAGATATTGCCATCTGTCGCCCCACGGGTGAGCAGAGGCAAACCCTGGCCGAGGATATAGCCCCAGGCAAGGTACCAGGGAAACCGCCAGAGGCGAAATGGGCGGAGCCACGGTAATTTTACACCCAGTCTCCGGAGAATTAGATGGGCCAGCCAATAGTTGACAAAGGTCACAACAATGGCCGTAGTCAGGATCGCCGCTGGGAAAGCCAAACGCAGCATTCGCACCAACTCGCCCAAAACATTCTCATTGAACAGCGGATTGGTTTCTACGCCCAGCCTGTCGTAAATGCGCATGCTTTGATTGAGGGAACGCTCCATGAGCTCCAGCGTATGCTCCAGCACATTATAATTCAGCAAGAAAGACGTAACAATAATCATCAATACCAAGGCTGCTATGGAGGTTGCGCTACCTATAAACATAATCTTACCCGGCGAAAAACCTTCCCGCAGGGCTCCCCCCATAGCCAGACCCACCAGGCCTAAAATCAAAAGGAAAACCATGGTGGGCAGTGTGCTAAGCACTATACCGCCCAGCAGTGCTGAGGTCACAGCCACCAAGATGCCGGGTCTCATGCCGTGGCGGTAAACGAGGATGATGAGCGGTACTGGCGTGATAAAAAAAAGATAAGGCAAAAAGTAGGCACCTAGAAGAGAGAGCAAGACGGTGATCGCCGCCAGCATGGCCCCCTCGGTCAGAGACCTGGTGCTATTTGGTTGTCGCATCCTCTTCACCTCTTGTTGTCTTGCAGGTACCGCAGTAAAGCAGAAAAGTCTCCGTACCACTGCTCTATTTCATGCTCTTGCTCTATATTAGCCTTGATCTTATTCTCGATCTTCACATCCAATCTAGAAAAACTAAATCCCAGGCGGTTTCCGAGAATAAAACAGGTAATCACTATGTTGGCCAGACCGTCAATCATCATGTCTTCCGTGTTTCTGACCAGACCCCGGAAAAATGTGGCTACCCCGGAGACTAACTCTGCCTTCAACCATTCAATGGTCTTGATATTGCGGGCAATACCGATATCCGATTTCGGCGTGGACATGCCTGACACCTCCTGGCAAAAATTTGTCCCCAACTTGGTCCCACCTAGGCAGACACTCCAAATGTGCGAAAAAGGGCTAACCGCCAAGCAGTTAACCCTTTGCTACGTCTAATTTCGGTTGTGGTTACTCTGCTGTATATGGAAGCAGTGCAACCTGACGGGCACGCTTAATGGCAACAGTCAACTGCCTCTGATGGCGTGCACAGTTACCGTTTATCCGCCGAGGCAATATCTTTCCTCGCTCTGATAGATAACGGCGCAGTCTGCCCACTTCTTTGTAGTCAACATATTCTACCTTATCAACGCAGAAGCTGCAAACCTTGCGCCTGCCTCTACGGCCCCTTCTTCGATCTCTCGCCACACGTCTCACTCCTTATTAGAAGGGCACATCATCAACAAAGAAATCATCCGACTGGTCAGTCTCCTTGGGAACACCGCCTTCTTGATCAGGCTGCCTTCCCCAATCGAGGAATCTCACATCCTGGGCAACTACTTCGGTCACCCACCGCCGGGACCCGTCCTGCGCATCATAGGAACGTACCTGCAGCCGGCCATCTAC
>JAKOXL010000004.1 GCA_029781045.1 Bacillota bacterium
CAATGCAGAACTCTCGTGTCAAACCTTGGTCTACCGCCTACGGGCCGGTCACCGAGCGGTCCCTACGAACACACTGTATTTCGGTGCATAACGCTTTTTGTGGTCGTGACCCGTGTTCGAGACCTTCGTAGGGGCGAGGCGATGCCTCGCCCGCATTGACGGGACCTGGGGTTTTATGCCCCAATGCAGAAATTTCGTGTCAAACCCTGGTCTACAACCTACGGGCCGGTCACCGACCGGCCCCTACGAACAAACTGTATTACGGTGCATAACCCATTTTGAGGTCGTGACCCGTGTTCGAGACCTTCGTAGGGGCGAGGCGGTGTCTGGCCCGCATTGACGGGACCTGGGGTTTCATGCCCCAATGCAGAAATTTCGTGTCAAACCCTGGTCTACAACCTACGGGCCGGTCACCATGTCACAACACATATATCTGGCATGTATAAACTGGTGATTGCGGGGAACCATAAAAATGGTGTTGGCATTTGACCCTTTACCCATTTTTGGTAAACCCAATAAGGTTGGTGAAACACGATGTTGAACAGAACACAGCGGTTTGTAGCCGCTGTAGTGATTGCCTGTAGCGTGGCGCTCTCGGTTGCGCCCCTACCGGCACTGGCTGGGGGTGTTCCCTGGCTGCAGCCAACCCCTCGTCTAGAGGATATTGACTTGGCTGCCTATTTGCTGGAACAACAAGCAGCTCGAGCGCAAGCAGAAACGGCACCTGCTCTGCCTGAGCCCAGTACAACTGTTTCCCGTGCCGTAACCTATGTGGTGCAAAAGGGCGATACTCTCTGGAGTTTGGCCCGGCGTTTTGGGGTTTCAGTGGAGAATTTACAACAATGGAACGGACTAAGCGGAAGCTTGATTAAAGTCGGACAAACACTGACCGTAAGTGCACCGGCCCGGTCCTTGCCTAGCCGCAGTGGCAGCAGCACCAGTTACAATCTGCTTTGGCCGGTAGTCGGCACGGTGACCTCGGGTTGGGGTTACCGCACCCGCTTTGAGAAATTCCATTATGGGCTAGATATTGCCGCACCCGCTGGTACGCCTATTAAAGCTGCCAGTGCCGGAGTCGTAGAGTATGCCGGCTGGAAGAATGGCTATGGCTATTGTGTCTTCCTTGATCATGGTAACGGTCTAAAAACAGCCTACGGCCACGCCAGCAAGCTCTATGTGAAGCGGGGTGATTACGTGGCTGCTGGGCAAACCATTGCAGCTGTGGGCAGCACGGGCTTTTCCACCGGACCCCATGTACATTTGGAGGTGCGTATCAATGGGCGCCTAGTAGACCCGGCAACCGTTTTGCCCAAGCTTAAGCCGTAGTTGATTCGGGCCGACCTTCGGTCGGCCCTTTGTTTTGATAGATGCGGTATTCATAGGGGCGAAGCGATGCCTCGCCCGCTAGCTTTGACCTTTGTGCATTGTAAAAGGCGGCTCTTACGTGGTACCATTCTAACAAGATGCAAAACCACGAGGGGGGCCTTTCTGTGTTTTACGCGACCTATGCCGATACCCGCGGCAACGCCTATGTGGACGAACACCACGCGGCCGTTGGGCGGGTGGGCGACCTTTTCATTGAACTGGCACCTGAGCAAATGATCCCTTTGCCTGCCGGTGCCAGTCTGGTACTCATGCCCGAGCGCCGGGCGGTTGGGCTCACACCTAATGGTGCTTTTGCACCATTAGCCAACGGGCGTTACGCATTGGCCGCCCTTTTACCTCAAGGTTATACGCGCATTGCTCTGCCCGCCTATACCGGCAGCGGAGTAACGCTGCCGCTGTTTGGTTACACAGCGGTGGCGTGGCATGATGATCAGTTCTATGTGGCGGCTAAGATAGAGGATAAGAACCTACACAAATGGGACCCGGTTTACTTTAATACCCCTGAGCTGCAACAGTTGGTAGCTAAACGGCGGGCCGAGATGCCTAATAATCGGATTCTTGCTCAGTTGGCCTATTGTGCTTTGGAATACGGTTGTTTTACGGCCCAGAACATATTCTATCGGCGTTATGAAGGAGGTATTCCTGTCTCCAACGCTTGTAATGCGGCCTGTGTGGGTTGCATTTCGGAGCAGGCTGCCGACTGTTGCCCTTCACCCCAAGGTCGCATTAGGTATCAGCCTAGTGTGGAGGAAATCGTGGAGCTTGCTCTACCCCATTTGCAGCAGGCGGAAGAGGCCATTGTTTCTTTCGGTCAAGGTTGCGAAGGGGAACCCATGCTGCGGGCCGACCTGATTGCTCCCGCCATAAGAGCATTGCGGCAGCAGACGGGCCGGGGCCTTATCAACGCCAATACCAATGCCGGTTATACGGCCGGCATAAAACAGGTGGTGGAAGCGGGTATCGATGCCCTGCGGGTGAGCTTGAATAGCTGCATTCCCGCCAACTACCAGGCTTATTATCGGGCATCTACTTATACTCTTGCTGATGTGGCCCGATCTATACGAATAGCCAAAGCTGGCGGAGTGCGGGTGGCCTTGAACCTGCTGGCTTTCCCGGGCGTGACCGACAGGGAAGATGAGCTGGAGGCTTTGATTAGTTTTATTAAGGACAACGGGGTAGATATGGTGCAGGTGCGCAATTTGAACATTGATCCTGACCGTTACATGGCCCTGATGTGTCATTCCCAGGGGGAACTTTATGGCATGGAGCAATTGGCCGACATTCTGCGTTCGGAAGTACCTGGCTTAGTGGTAGGCAGTTTTTCCTAAACGAAAGCTACCGTGCTTATACTTGTCGTTCGGTCCAGCCAAGACCAATTGCTATTGCCCCGCTACCTGCAATTGTGTTATAATTTCATCTGTGCATCAGCCAGACGCTCGCAGGGGCAGCTACATAGCACGGCTGCATGCTGCGTTTAAGTTTTATAGCTAAGGCTTTGGGGAAAGAGGTGAATGACGTGAAGGCTAATATCCATCCTAACTATGGTAAAGCTATTGTAACTTGTGCCTGTGGCGCAACTTTTGAGACTGGTTCTACCAAGAAGGAGCTAAAAGTTGAGCTCTGTTCCAAGTGCCATCCTTTCTTTACCGGTAAGCAGAAGTTCATTGTTGATACCGGCGGTCGTGTTGATCGCTTCAATAAGAAGTACGGCTTAACCAACAAGTAACCGACCTTTGAAGCAGAGCTACGACGAGTAGCTCTGCTTCTTGTCTTCTGAGTTATCTGAGTTAAGAGAAAGGAGGGTGAGCTGATGACGCGCCGAGTTGTTTCCGTCGGGGGACAGGCTGTGATGGAAGGCGTAATGATGCGAGGTCGCAAGCAAATGGCCATTGCAGTTCGTCAGCCTGACGGTCAGGTAGTGGTGGAAGTGCGGCCTAATTGGCGACTGGTCAATTACTTGCCTTTCATGGGTGTGCCAGTCTTGCGGGGTGTGGCGGCTTTCATTGAGGCTTTAGTCGTGGGCATCGACGCCATACTCTTTTCGGCTAACGCATCGCAACCAGAAGATGTGCAGCTGGGCAAAGGCGAAGCCGTCTTGGCTACGGTGCTGGGCTTGTGCTTGGGTGTGCTGCTATTTATGTTGTTGCCCACCTTTATCATTCAACTACTAAGCCCACTGGGTTGGGCGCCCATCTGGCTTAACTTGGTGGAAGGTCTTCTGCGCATGACGATTTTCCTTTGTTACATGCTGGCGATAGGTCTATTGCCCGATATGCGGCGCTTTTTCCAGTATCACGGGGCAGAGCACAAGGCCATTCATACTTTTGAAGCAGGGGAAGAATTGCTAGTCAGCAACTTGCGCAGTAAGCGTCCCGAACATCCCCGTTGCGGCACCGCTTTTCTGTTGTTGGTGATGCTGGTTAGCATCGTAACCTTTTCCTTTTTTGGTTGGCCTAATCTTTGGGTGCGTCTGCTGACCCGCCTGCTTTTGTTGCCCGTGGTTGCGGGTGTAGCCTATGAGCTGAGCCGACTGGCAGCCCGTAATGCGAATGCTGGTGGTTTGTTGGGTATAATTATGGCACCAGCCCTTATGCTACAAAGAGCAACCACGCGCGAGCCCGATGATGACCAGATGGAAGTGGCCATTCTAGCTTTGCAAGGGTTGTTGGCGGCGGAGCCCGATTTGGCGCCCTGCTAGCTGACTACAACTTCGGCCATGCATAGCAAAGCTTGAGAAAGGGGGCAACATGTATGTTCGATAAACTGGCTAAGATTAAAGAGCGCTATAAGCAATTGACGGAACTGGTGAATGATCCGGAAGTAATTAACCGCCAAAACGAATGGCGTGAATATGTGAAGGAGCAGGCCAGCCTGGCGGAAACGGTGGAGGCTTATGATGCCTATAAGAAGTGTGAGGAGCAACTGGCCGCTGCCCGGGAAATGCTGAAAGACGCCGGCAACGATTCGGAGTTTGAGGCTCTGCTGGAGATGGAGATCGAAGAGCTGGAAGAGAAGATGGAAGAGCTGGAAGCCAGGTTGAAACTGCTGCTCATTCCTAAGGATCCCAACGACGAGAAGAATGTTATTATTGAAATTCGGGCCGGTGCCGGTGGCGACGAGGCCGCTATTTTTGCCGGCGATCTGTTCCGCATGTATAGCCGCTATGCTGAGCGTCAGCGTTGGCGAGTGGAGATGATGAGCGCCCACGAGAACGACCTGGGTGGGTTCAAAGAAGTAATCTTTATGGTGGAAGGTAAGGGTGCCTATAGCCGCCTCAAGTTTGAGAGCGGCGTACACCGGGTGCAGCGGGTGCCGGCCACTGAAGCCAGCGGCCGTATTCACACTTCCACAGCTACCGTGGCCGTTTTGCCGGAAGCAGAAGAGGTGGACGTGCAGATTGATCCCAACGACTTGCGTATTGATACCTTCTGTAGTTCCGGCCCCGGTGGACAGAGCGTGAACACCACCTACTCGGCGGTACGCATTACCCACTTGCCGACAGGTATTGTAGTGTCTATGCAGGACGAGAAGTCGCAGATCAAGAACCGTGAAAAGGCCATGCGGGTGCTGCGGGCCCGGCTACTGGAGTTGGAACAGGCTAAACAGCATGCGGAGTTGGCGGAAGCTCGGCGCAGCCAGGTGGGTACCGGCGACCGTAGCGAGCGCATTCGTACTTACAACTTCCCGCAGGGTCGTGTTACCGACCACCGTATTGGGCTGACGGTGCACAATCTACCGGCCATATTAGATGGTGATATCGAGGAGATTGTGGAGGCTCTTGTAACCAGCAGTCAGCTGGAAAGCCTGCAGAGTGGCGGTAGTCAATAATGAAGAAGCAGCTGGTATGGCGGCAGGCCAGCGAGCAGCTGCGCCAGGCGGGAAAAGAGAATGCCCGCTTTGAAGCCGAGTTGCTGTTAAGGAGCGCGCTGGGGGAAGACCGGGCGCGCTTTTTTACCACCCTAGACGCAGAAGTTGACGCTGATACTCTGGCTAGGTTCCGTCAGTGGCTGGATTTACGGGTTAGTGGGGTGCCGTTGCAACACATTGTGGGGCGGCAAGAGTTTATGGGCTTGGAGTTTCGAGTAACTCCCGCGGTACTTATCCCCCGGCCCGATACGGAGATTGCGGTGGAAACGGTCTTAGAGATAATTGGCCATATGGAAGCTCCTTTGGTGGCCGACATCGCCACCGGCAGCGGTGCCATTGCTGTGGCCCTGGCCCATCATGCGCCGCGGGTTAGGGTTTGGGCCACTGATATTTCCTCGCAGGCGCTGGCGGTGGCGCAAGAGAACGCTCAGCACCACGGCGTTGATGGGCGCATTGTGTTCCTCCAGGGCTCTTGGGGGGTGCCATTACAGGCGCTGGGGGTCGCCTTTGATTGCATAGTCTCCAACCCGCCCTACATTGCCAGCGGCGAGATTGAGAGCTTAGCCATAGAGGTGCAAAAGGAGCCGTGGCTGTCTCTAGATGGTGGCCTTGACGGGCTCGATTGTTACCGTGCCTTGGTGCCACAGGCAAGGGAACTGCTGCGTAGCGGCGGTAGCCTGGTATTAGAGGTGGGGCAAGGCCAAGCCCCGGCGGTGAGCGACTTGCTGGCCCAGCATGGTTTTAGCCCCATCAACACTCGCCGCGACTTGGCCGGCATTGAACGGGTTGTTTACGGAACCAAAGGATAAAAACAAGGGCCGGTCACCGACCGGCCCCTACACATTGTTGAATGTTATTAACGGTTGTCTTGCATTACAATGATATTCCCACGTATTCAAAACATCATACCAGATTCCGTAGGGGCGAGGCGGTGCCTCGCCCGTTTTGAACGGGGCTATTGGGTTTTACCCGATACCAACGGTTGCGCGCAGATCTTGGTCAACATCCTGCGAGCCGGTCACCGACCGGCCCCTACACATTGTTGAATGTTATTGACGGTTGTCTCGCATTACAATGATATTCCCACGTATTCAAAACATCATCCCAGATTTCGTAGGGGCGAGGCGGTGTCTCGCCCGTTTTGAACGGGGCTATTGGGTTTTACCCGATACCAACGGTTGCGCGCAGATCTTGGTCAACGTCCTGCGGGCCGGTCACCGACCGGCCCCTACGCGTCGATACGGGTTGTTCTTATCCTCTTCCCACTTGGCAGGGTTGTTGACCACATACTCACGTATTCTTTGCAGGTCCTTCTCTCCGCGTATCACATGATCATAATACCCGCGTTGCCAGGCGAAAGAGGTGAAACCCAGCCGCCTAATCCGTTTGGTTGTGAAGGATTTGTATGAGCCGATTATCTCACTCAAAGGAACAGCTCTTTCGTTCTTTGCAGGCTGGAGAAGCAAAATGGCGTGTAGATGGTTGGGCATGACCACATGTTCATCCAGATGCAGATACGGCCTCAGTTCTACGGTTCGTTGCAATTCCTCAGCCACGATTAGCCCCCATCGATTCGGCTTCATTTCGCCGTTCACGATTTCGCCCAATACACACTGGCGGTTATGGGTACAGATAGTAACGAAATAGGCGCCAGGTGTTGAGTAATCATAGGTTGTTAGGCGAATGGACTTGCGTTGAGGTAGTGGAGGTTTAGGACGTATGGTATGCTCTGCCATCAGCCGAGCCTCCTTAATGCTGGTAAATCTGTAGTTTTCGTTCGAGATCGAGGGGGTTATTTCCTTTGGCAGCATAGGAGCTCGCCCGTTTTGACAGGACATTGGGTTCTGCCCGATGCAAAGGCTGCTCGGCGAACCTTGGTCGATGGTTAACGGGCCGGTCAGCGACCGGCCCCTACGAAGACATTGTATCGGGGTGCATAGATGAGTTGCTCACCACAGGCGCAAATGTTTGGTTCCGTTTTTCGTAGGGGCGAGGCGGTGCCTCGCCCGTTTGGTTTTGGCGTGGTGCTTTCCTTCGATTGTCAGGTTGGGCGGTGAACCTCAGTCAACACGCCCCTTATGGTTCCACCAAATCTGCCTTCACAACCAGCCGCTTGCTACTATCGGTGAACAAGCAGGTGGTGAGGGTCAATTCGGGTTTGCCGCTGGACTCGATTATGCTCCAATCGCGATCGTGGGTGATAAACTGCTCGCGTACGCTATATTTGTATTGCCTCCCGTCGAGGCGGACCAGTATCTCATCGCCCGGCTCCAGTTTATCCAGGTGTCGAAACCAAGCTCCATAGACTCCCCGATGGGCAGCGATGCTGACGTTCCCCTCTAGGGGGGCGGCGCTTTGAGGGTAGAGTCCTGGCCCAAGCTTAAGGTCTGCGGGCGTAACGCCTGGTAAGATGGCGGCTTTCAGGCCTATTTTGGGTATCTCAATTTGATCGGGTTCCTGCGCGGGGCTCTCTTGCCAGCGTGCGGCTATCCGCGCGTTTATGAACTCCTCTAGAGGCGTAGATTTCCAAGGCTGACTGTCGATCTGCCGCAGGACCTGTTGTTGCCAATAGAAAGCAACCCCCCACCGGGCCAGGGGGAGGAGCAACAGTAGCAGCCCTAGGGCTAAAATGGCTCTACCGATTACTACTCGCTTCTGATCCATGCAGGGGGCACCTTCCATTCTACTTGCGTTTTCTGCTCAACCAGAGACCACTGAGGGTTAGGATGGTCCCCAGTACGAGGGCTCCATCGATGGCCCCAGTCTGAGGTAACACAGGAATGTCGGGCTCCGTGGGTTCCTCGGGCTCCTCAGGCTCAACTGGTTCTTCTGGGACCTCTGGTTCTTCTGGCTCAACGGGTTCCTCTGGTTCTTCGGGAACCTCTGGCTCCGTGGGTTCCTCGGGAATCTCCGGTTCTACCGGTTCTTCGGGTTGTTGCGGTGGCTCGGGATCGGGATCGGGCGGAATGACTGGTGGCTGATAGCGGTTGGTAAC
Organism: Bacillota bacterium; assembly: GCA_029781045.1. GTDB lineage: Bacteria > Bacillota > UBA994 > UBA5500 > UBA5500 > UBA5500. The sequence continues at coordinate 8,249 of JAKOXL010000004.1, forward strand.
CACTATCTCGGTCGTATCGCCAGCTCTCACTTCCACAATGCCTTCGTTAGTAATGCGCACCAGGCTATAGCGCGAGCTGGGCATTTCTACTTCCCGCACCCGATAGAAACCGGGATCCAGCTGGCCTTCCCAGGGTTCATTGACGCTGATGTAGGCGACCCGGGCTTCTGACATCGACTCGGCCGCAAAGTTGCCATAGGGCTCGATGACCACTTGGAAACGGGCGTTGGGATTATAACCGGTACCGGTGATCTGTTTGCGGATAATGAGGGTACCCTGCTCGGGCTGCGGCGCTTCGTAGCGATTGAAAATGGTGACTACATATTCCCCGCCGGCCTCAATGGTTACATAGTCGCAGGATATCTCGTAGAGGAAATAGCCATCGGGCATGTTGACCTCTACCACTCTGTAGGTGCCGGGCTCGAGTTCGCCGGTCCAGGGTTGATTGACGCTGATGAAGATGGGTTCATGTACGCAGTACAAAGTAGCCCCTTCGGGAATGATGGCGATTTCAAACAGGTCATCGGGATTGCCATCACCCATAATCTGTTTCTTGATGGTCAGGGTGCCACTGGTGGGAGCCGGATCGGGTATGTCTGTTCGGGCGGCGGTAGCGGTGCGCTGAGTGCCGTCTGGTCCCATTAGTGTCCAGACCAGATGGGTGCTGGTGAAGATTGTGCTAAACTGATTATACTGACGGCCTGGTGCGAAGGTGCTGGGGAAGTTGTCGGGCCCTACCACAGTGCCAGTGAATTTGCAGACAAGAGGTTCTACGTCGAAGTCGTTTTCATTTAACCAACCCCAGTGGGCTTCCCAGGCATGCTCCCCAGTCTCCAGCTGCCCGTAGTATTCCACAAACTCCAGAACCGGCCTTAGTGGCTTGTATTCGGGAACCGTGGGGGCGCTTACCTTCACAGTGATTGCTCCTGTCGCGGTAGCTATACCGTCAGAAATGGTGTACTCAAATTGGTCTTCGCCCGTGAAACCTGTTTCAGGACAATAGACAACCTTGCCCTCTTCTATGTTGGCCTCTCCATGGGACGGATTGCTTACGGAAACAAGAGTCAGCGGATCTGCATCGGGATCAGAGCAATACTTAAGGGCATCAATGGTAATGCTTTCGTTCATCGTGGTTTCAACGGAGATGTCGCCCGTTACTGGTGGCTGATTGGTGACAGGCGGTTCTAACATTACGATCACTATAGTTGCTTCGGCTTCGGCCTTCCCGTCGGAAACGATATAAGTGAAGGAATCATTTCCGACGTACCCCTGATTGGGAGTATAGGTGGCAACGGATCCATTAAGGACAACACTGCCGTGGCTGGGTCCTTGGTCAATTCTAAAAGTAAGTTCATCTCCATCCTTGTCGCTGCAGAGGTTAAGCAAATCGATGGACACTGGTTTGTCCATGTCATTGAAAATGGTTTCAGGCGTGGCCTGCGGGGGATTATTGACAGGCTGGACATCAATGGTGACAGTGGCGGTGTCGCTGGCAACCTTAGCGCCTAAGAAGTAAGCCGTTGCCTTATATTGCAGGTAGACCTTCCCCTTATATGTGCTATTGGCTGTGTACACGATGGATTTGGAGTCAGAACTGATTCGGGCGCTGCCGTGCGAGGGCGATGAAACGTGGGTGACCTTAAGGGAAAGACCTATCCCGCCGGTGACCGAATCATTGGCTAGTACGTTAATGGCAATGGTCTTTCCGGGATTTGTGGAGGCGAAGTCATCTACGGCAATGACTTTTATCTTGAGTAGTGAGTTGGCTTCAGCCAGTTGCTGTTGCTCCAACTCCATAGCATTGACCACCGTTCCATTCATCATGGCGACTACCATTATGAGGGCGATGAGGAAGCCAAGCAGGCGTCGGCGCTGTCCACCTTTCATAAAACACCACCTTCCTTTCAGGTTAAAATCCATAGCGCTATACAATATGCGGCAGTTCTTGGTTCATTACTGGGAAATGGATAATCAGGCAACTATTTTTGTAGCTGGCCAGGGGAGGGGCTATCGCAATTAACCGGGTTAAATATTTGCTCAGAAACTATTGACAGGGGTTGATGGGCGAAGTATTATAATCCTGAGTGAAGCACTCGGATTTAACCGTTGACATAGCCCAGTCACGGCTTGTTTTTTGCGCATAATCCTGAGTGATTTGCTCAGAATAAAACGGTGAAATGGGGGTGGCGGTGTGCGGTTATCTACCAAAGGCCAATATGCAGTGCGTGCGATGTTGGTATTGGCCATGCGGGAGGCCGAAGCCCCTATAGCTTTGAGGCAGATTTCGGAGCTGGAAGATATCTCGGCCCAATACTTAGAACAGATTTTTGTTGATCTACGGAAGGCAAAGCTGGTGGAAGGGGTACGAGGTGCTAGCGGTGGTTATAGGCTGGCACGACCGGCCGAACAGATCACGGCGGGCGACATTCTGCGGGCGGTAGAAGGGCCCATTGCCCCGGTGGAATGTGTGCTGCATGGCGATGAGGAAGCCTGCGGGCGGGCGCATATCTGTATCACCCGGGAATTATGGAAGCGCTTGCGTGATAGTATGTCAGCAGTGCTAGATACGACCACTTTGGCCGATATGGCTGCCGGCCGACTCTTCACTGGCGAAACTAGGGAGGTTTGAGGGAATGCGTTCAGTTTATCTTGATCATGCGGCAACCACACCGGTGCATCCAGAGGTTATTGCGGCTATGCTGCCCTACTTCCAGCCCATGTATGGTAACGCATCCAGCGTACATGCTTTTGGGCGCAAGGGACGGATGGCCATCGATAACGCCCGCGAAGTCTTGGCCAAAGCTCTCGGTGCCCAGACCAATGAAATCTACTTTACCAGCGGCGGTACCGAGTCGGATAATATTGCCCTTGTAGGCGTGGCGGAAGCTATGGCCGACAAGGGGCGGCACATTATTACCAGCAGCATCGAGCATCATGCTATTCTAGATACTTGTGCCCATCTGGCTAAAAAGGGCTATGAGATTACTTACCTACCGGTGGACTCCGAGGGGCTGGTGAATCCGGAAGATGTTAAGGCGGCGATTCGCCCTGATACCATCCTCATCAGTATCGGTCATGCCAATAATGAAATGGGTGCTATTCAACCTATAGCTGAAATTGGCGCTATTGCTAAGGCCCACGGCGTCTACCTGCATACCGATGCGGTGCAATCCTTCGGTATTTTGCCGGTAGATGTGAACGAGTTACAAGTAGATCTGTTGTCGCTCTCGGGGCATAAGATCTATGGCCCGAAGGGAATCGGTGCCCTTTATGTGCGGCGCGGCACGCGCATTCGCCCCATCATGTTTGGCGGTGGCCAAGAGCGTAAGATGCGCCCAGGCACAGAAAATGTGCCTGGAATCGTTGGCTTAGCCAAGGCCGTAGAATTGGCCATGGCGGACCGGGAAGAGCAGGCAGAGCGGCTCACCCGGCTGCGCGACAAGTTGATCGCTGGCCTAACGGCTGTGCCCGATGTGAAACTCAATGGGCATCCCGAGAAGCGGTTACCGGGTAACGTGAATGTTAGCGTGAAGTATGTGGAAGGCGAGTCGTTGATTCTGAGCCTTGATTTGAGGGGCATTGCTGTTTCTTCTGGTTCGGCCTGCACGTCGGGTTCTCTGGATCCTTCCCACGTGCTGATCGCTATGGGGTTAGATCATCTGCAGGCCCATGGCAGCCTGAGGTTAACTCTGGGCCGCGATACGACGGAAGAAGATATAGACTATGTGCTAGAGGTTTTCCCGGAGGTAGTTGCTAGACTGCGCTCCATGTCACCGTTATACAATCGTTTGGAGAGGGAGGAATAGGGATGAGCGCTTCTTTGTACAGCCAGAAAGTAATTGAGCATTTTTCCAATCCCCGTAATGTGGGAACTTTGGAAAACCCCGATGGAGTAGGGGAAGTAGGCAACGTCACCTGTGGTGATATCATGCGTATTTTTATTAAGGTAGAGAATGACGGTGATACGGAGCGTATTGGCGACATTCGCTTCCAGACCTTTGGCTGCGGAGCTGCCGTGGCTACCTCCAGCATAGTGACAGAGATGGTAAAGGGCATGACCTTAGAGGAGGCGCTCAAGGTTACCAATAAGGACGTGGCCGATGCTTTAGACGGGCTGCCTCCAGTGAAGATGCATTGCTCCAACCTGGCGGCCGATGCGCTGCGGGCTGCCATTGAGGATTATCGCCAACGTCAAAAAGGTAATGAGTAATAGTTAGAATTAAAGGGCTGTGCAATACAGCCCTGTTTTTTTTAAGTACCGATGGTTGCTCTTCGTTGGCTAGTACCCCCAACGCGCTGTATGGCCACGCCTGGAGTACTAAGATAATGAAGCGAAAAGGTCTCCGCTAGTGTTGAGAATGATTATACCGATGCTGATGGGCATCGAGTATAAGCTGTGACAAACTAGCGAAGACCTTATTTGTATTATGACACGCTTTTTTCGTCATATGCTGGTATTTTATAGCATTTGTAGGGCGAGGCGGTGCCTCGCCCTCAGTGTTTGGTTGCAATTCTACTCGCTGCCCGGGGGCCATATCGGAGAGATTGGGGTTCACCTTTACGGGCCGGTCACCGACCGGCCCCTACGAGTGTAATATGCTGGGTGCATAATCGGGTTACTCGCCACAGGCTTAAACGCCCCATACATTCTTCGTAGGGGCGAGGCGGTGCCTCGCCCGCTTCCTTCCCGGGCATAGGTAACTTTCACCCATGTTTTGCGTATAAACTACCAGATAATCAATGAAGCAAAAGGAGGGGCGCCCATGTCGTACGAAGAAGAACGCGAATTGCGCGAAGCGATAAATGCTGGCCGTGAGGTACTTTATCATCTAGACGGTGTTAGTAAAGCCCTTAACTCGGCCTCCAATTGGGGTCTTTGGGATATGTTAGGTGGCGGTCTATTTGTAACCTGGGCCAAACACTCCCGCCTTAACGACGCCAAACGGCAGATCGCCCAAGCTCAAGCGGCCTGTCGCAACTTTGCCCGGGAGTTAAAGGATGTGCAAGTTCATCTGGATGTGAATTTGGAGTTGGATGGCTTCCTTACCTTTGCTGACTATTTCTTTGATGGTTTCTTTGCCGATATCATGGTGCAGTCGCGCATCAACTCGATGCGAGACGATGTGTACCGCCAACGGGTCTACATTGAAAGCACGCTGCGCACCTTGGAAGACCGCCTGCGGCGGATACGAGAAAACCCGCAAGGGTAAGCAAAAGAGGCCGCCTGCTGGCGGCCTATACGAATGCCCTAGTCAGTGGAGCTCCCGGTTCCTTCCATATGCATGTTCCCATCGTAGGGGCGAGGCGCTGCCTCGCCCGCAGCGTTTGGTTGTAACTCTACTCGCTGCCCGGAGGCCACATCGGAGAGACTGGGGTTCACCTTTACGGGCCGGTCACCGACCGGCCCCTACGAATGACTTCTGACCTCGATTAGGGCACCAATCGTTGCCGATCCCGCGGGAAGAGGGTGGCGTGGCGTACGTTGGGTAACTCCAGCATGCGAGCTGTCAGCCGCTCCAGACCGATGGCAAAACCTCCGTGGGGAGGTGCACCATGGATGAAGGCCTGCAAATAGAAGCGATAGGCCTCCGGGTCCAATCCCCGTTCTCGGAGGGCTTGCACCAGATCCTCCTCTTTGTGAATACGCAGGCCGCCAGTGGTAATCTCCAGACCGCGGAACAAGAGGTCGAAGGAATGGGTCAGTTGGGGTGCGTCGCTATGGGTACGAGTATAGAAGGGTCTTACCTCCGTGGGGTAGTCGGTGACAAATACCAATGGGCTGCCCCATTCTTGCTCCGCGTGTTGGCAGAGAAGCTTTTCTCCTGCCGGGTCCAAATTACCCGGGGGCGAGGAATGGCTATACTTCCGGGCCAAAACCGCCCGGGCCTCCGCCAGCGAGATACGAGGGATGGCCCCTATTTCTGGCACGGTCGCCCCCAGATGCTCCAGTTCAGAGGCGCATTCCTCTTGTACTGTTGCAAACATATGCTGTAGTAGTTGGGTTTCCAGATCCATAAGGGCGTCTATGTGGTCAATGAAGCCCATCTCCAAGTCGAGGCTGGTGAACTCGTTGGTGTGGCGGGAGGTATCGTGGGATTCGGCCCGAAATACGGGGCCCACTTCGAAAACCCGCTCGAAACCGGCGGCCACCAGCATTTGCTTATAGAACTGGGGGCTTTGAGCCAGATAGGCGGGACGTTCAAAATACTGTACGGGGAACAACTCGGCGCCGCCCTCTGTCCCAGTGGCCACTATCTTCGGGGTTTGCACCTCTAGGAAACCGGCGGCGCTTAGATAGGCCCGATAGGCCTGTAAAGCGGTGGCCTTAATCCTGAAAATAGCTTGGTTGCGGGGATGGCGAAGGCTCAAAACCCGCTGATTAAAGACCTGCTCATCACCGGCTGTGATTTCCGGATGGTGTAGTTCAAAGGGTAACTCGGCGGCGTTGTTTAGTACCTGCACAGCGCTGGCCTGTAACTCGCAGCCCTGCTGGGATCTGCTGGCCACTGCCTGCCCCGTTATAGCTACCACGCTCTCTAGCGATGGGGCGCTTTGGGCTAGCGGGCCACTGACCACCACTTGAGCCCAGCCGCTGCGATCGTGTACTATCCAGAAGGCTAGATGACGCCCTACCTGGCGTACTTGCCGCAGCCAACCAGCTAAACAGACTTCCTTTCCAATGTGGGCAGCTAACTGCCGGCAAAGAATTCTTTCACTTAACAAGAATAGCACCTCCAAACATAATACCCCTCGCTCGTTTTAGGGACGAGGAGGGGTACCCGCGGTGCCACCCTAGTTGATGCCCACACCCATAAGTAAGGGCATCCTGCTTTGCTTTCTGTAACGGGAAACCCCGGTCTGCTTGATCACAGACAGCTCCTTCGGTGTCCTTCACTAGCTGGTTGCCCTAAGCTTTCACCGTCCTTAGGTCGCTGCTCGCCCCCAAACTAGTTACTCTCCGAAATCATCGCCAATTTTACTTAATAATATATAGCTTCCTGGGGGTTTGTCAATTTAGATTAAGGGCTACACTGGCGGGGCTCGGGGGCTGTGCCTCCGATTCTTTGCCCAAGAGGAGATCGGCAACTCGGTATACGTCGCCAGCACCCATAGTTATTAGCAGGTCGCCTTTGCGTAGGCGGTGGCTCAGGTAGGCCGCCGCATTTTGCAGACTGCCAGCATAGAAGGCATGGGGGTGTCTCTTTTGCATCTGGTCGGCCAAGTGGGCTGATGTGATGCCTGAGGTGTTCTGCTCGCGGGCAGCATAAATGTCTACCAAGAGGACCATGTCGGCTTCGGCAAAAGCCTCGGCGAACTCTTCTAGCAGAGCCTCGGTGCGAGTGTAAGTATGGGGTTGGAAAACACTTATTATACGCTGGGGTGCAAAGGTGCGGGCAGCCGCCAACGTAGCCCGAATTTCGTTGGGATGGTGAGCATAGTCATCATAGATAACAGCTCCATGGTACGTGCCTTGCAGTTCGAAGCGGCGGTGGGTTCCCTGATAGTAGGCGAAGCTACAGACGATGGTTTCGAGGCTGAGACCTACGATATGCCCGGTAGCTGTTGCTGCCAGGGCATTAAAGACATTATGTAAACCAGGAACGCGCAAAGACATTCTAGCCACCGGTTTTCCTTGGAAGAGCACGTCGAAACTGCTGCCACCGGCATACAGCTCTATGTTGGCGGCCTGCCAGTCGGCCTCCTTTGCAAGGCCGTAGGTGACAACCTGACACTTCAGTCCGGGCAGCACATCCTGCACGTTGACATCGTCATAACAGGCCACCAGATAGCCGTCGGCAGGAAGCAAACGAGCGAACTGGCGGAAAGCCTCTTTCACGCCATTGAGGTTGCCAAAGTAGTCCAAATGGTCGGCATCAATGTTGGTTATTACGCCAATGCGGGGTCTAAGGGAAAGGAAACTGTTGTAGTACTCACAGGCCTCGGCTACCAAATAGCCACCGTTGCCAACCTTTACGTTTCCATGGATAGCTTCCAGATCGCCCCCCAGAAGAACGGTGGGCTCCAGCTGTGCGTAATCTAACATCAGGCCTATCATGGCGGTGGTGGTGGTTTTACCGTGGGAGCCGGCCACGGCTATGCCACACCGGGCTTCGGCCATTAGAGCCGCCAGAAGCTCGGCCCGGGTGAAGACGGGGATATGGTTATGTTGGGCTGCTACCAGTTCCACATTATCTGGCGGTACAGCGGAGGTATAGACGACACATTGGGCGCCTTCTATGTTAGTGGCGTTATGGCCTATATATACTCGGGCTCCATGCTGGACTAGCTTTTCCGTTAATGCAGATTGCTTGTGATCGGAACCTGATACCTGCCAACCGCGTTGTAGGAGTATCAGGGCGAGGGCGCTCATGCTGATACCGCCAATACCTACAAAGTGAATTCGCAGCGGTTTGCTCAGGTCAAAACGCATAGGCATGGTTCATAACCCCCCTCTGGTTCGGCATCAATCGATAAACCATAATATGCCTAAGATCTCCAGAGGGTGAAAAAGGGCCTGGAGGTGTCAGTGGGAACGGTCGTTATCCCGAGAAGCCATAGAAACGTTGTCATACGCACAGTGCGTTGGGCCCAATAATCAATAGAGCGAGGGAGCTAAGGAAAAGCAGCGGCGGCAACAGGCCCGGCTGCCCTTGGAGAAGCGAACTCAATCCGGCAGAGGTTGGGCAGCGCTTTATTGTGACCACTGTCCTCCGAAACGCAGAGAAAAAGGGCTGTTTTGCGACAGCCCTATTCTATTTGGATTCCATGGGTTCTTTGCCCAGCAACATATCAATAGTGCGATAGACGTCACCGATGCCCATGGTGATTACCAAATCACCTGGGCGCAACTCCTTACTGAGGAATACGGCCGCATCTTGTAAAGAGCCCACGTAGACGGGGTTGGGGTGATGCTTCTTCATTAGGTCGGCCACTAGGGCAGAAGTGATGCCGAAGGTCTCCACCTCGCGGGCCATGAAGACATCGGTAATCACCACCATATCGGCATCGGCGAAGGCGGTCAGATACTCATCCAGCAGGTGCTTGGTGCGAGTATAGGTGGAGGGCTGATAGACAGCTATAATCCGTTCCGCATCAAAGGTTTTGGCCGCTGCCAAGGTGGCCTTGATCTCATTGGGATGGTGGGCGTAGTCGTCGTAGAGTTTAGCTCCATTGTACTCGCCTTGGAAGTCAAAGCGGCGGTGGGTGCCCGTATACGACTCGATCCCTTTGATACAAGTGGCCATGTCTATTCCCACTAGCTGGGCGACTGCAATGGCCGCCAAGGCGTTCTTTACGTGGTGTTTCCCTGGTATGTGCAAGGTGAGGTGTCCCACCAGTTGCTCATGATGGAGAATGTCACAACTGCTGCCGCCCTTATGGACTTGGATATTAGTGGCACGCCATTCACTGCCCGGTTCCAGACCAAAAGTAACTACGTTGCATTTCAAGCCAGGCAGAATATCCTGCACGTTGGGGTCGTCATGATAAGCCACCAGATGGCCGGTTGCAGGAATCAGCTCGGTAAAGCGCCGGAAAGAGCTCTTGATGTGCTCGATACCAGAAAAGTAGTCGTGATGGTCTGCATGTATGTTTAGGATTACACCCAGGCTGGGCCGCAGATTCAAGAAGGCATCATAATACTCGCAGGCTTCAGCCACGAAGAGTTCCCCGTTGCCGATTTTTAGGGTTCCATGGAGGGCGTCTAGCTCCCCGCCTACCAGTATAGTTGATTCCAGTTTGGCCGTTTCGAAAATGAGGCCGATGAGAGAGGTGGTTGTGGTTTTGCCATGGGTACCACTGACGGCAATCCCATATTTGGCCTCACCCATGAGAGCCCCTAGCAGTTGGCCACGGGTGTAGATGGGGATACCCAACTGCCGGGCCCGCTGCAGTTCGGGATTCTCCGGCCGAATAGCCGATGTATAAAAAACTATCTGAGCGCCTTCCACGTTGGATTCTTTATGGCCATAGTACACGGTGGCTCCCGCCTGCTGGAGTCGCTCGGTAAGGTTGGAGCGGTGCAAGTCGGATCCCGATACTCTCCAGCCTCGCTTAAGTAAAACTTCGGCCAAGGCGCTCATGCTGATTCCGCCTATGCCAATAAAATGGGCATGTTTGGGTTCTTTTAAATTCAGTTGGGAAGGCATATAAATTACCTCCTATTTCTATTTGCCTATTACTTTTCTTTCCGGATAGGTGCTATATTATACGGCAAAACTTGGCTAGGCTTCATAGGCTTGCCGGTTGCTCTATTCCCTTAAGAAGGGTCGTTTTCCTTCTCCCCTTGGCAGCAGTCCCTTTAGCAAAAAATGAGAGGACAATACCAACTTATATAGTCTACTATTAAAAGTAAGGGTCGACCAGTGAAGAGACTGAGAATTTATTGCCAAAGGGGGCCCCGGAATGGTAAAAGAGCTTTTAACCGATCAGGAAACGCGACAGTTCCTGACGGCCGTGTTGAAACTACAGACATTAGAGGAGGCAGCGGCTTTTTTCGCCGACATAGGCACCATAAGTGAGCTAAAAGCTATGGCACAGCGGCTGGAAGTTGCTCGCCTTTTGCAGACAGGGGCCACTTACGCCCAGATAGAGGGACAGACGGGGGCCAGCACGGCCACCATTAGCCGTGTCAAACGGTTTCTGCACTATGGTGCTGGAGGCTACCGCTTAATTTTCTCGCGTCTTGATTCTCAATGAAACTTTCAGCTGTCAGTAGCGTAAGAGCTAATGTAGGGTGTGAAGGAGGGGGTGGTTGGATTGCACGTTAAAGGAAGGCACTTGGTTTGGCTTCTGGTACTGCTGCTAGTTTGCACCAGGCCTCTACCCGTCGCTGCTGCGCCCGAGTCCAACCTTTTTCCTGAGCCACTTGGTTTGGTTAACGACTTTGCTGATGTGCTGGGGTTACAGGAAAGGTTGGAAATACAGAGGGTTGCTGAAAGGCTGTGGCAAAGCAACGGGGTAGAGCTGGCCGTAGTAACGGTGCAAGATACCAGTCCTTACGATACAGAAACCTATGCTTTCCGCCTCTTCCGGTTGTGGGGCATTGGTGAAGCCAAAGCGGACAATGGGTTGCTGGTATTACTGAACATGGGCGAGCGGGAGATCCGCATCGAGGTTGGTACGGGTTTGGAAGGGTACGTTACCGATGCCAAAGCGGGGCGTATTCTAGATGCCGCTTTACCCGAACTGCAGGCCGGCCGCTATGGCCAAGGGTTGCTAATCATTTGTGAGGAACTGGAGCAGGCTGTTGCCGAGGCCCCCGGCCAAGGCAAGGAGTTGGGGGATGTCATCTTCGAGATTAGCCCCATTGGGGCACTGCTCCTCAGTTATGTGGGTCTCATTATTTTTGCCTCCGTGTTCCGAATGCGGGGCTTGCTGTACTTCCTGCTTCGGTTTCCCGGCCTCTTCTTGCGAGGTGGCCGCGGTGGCTGGAGCGGCGGGGGTGGCGGCTTCGGCGGTTTTGGTGGAGGCAAAAGTAGCGGTGGCGGCGCCAGCCGCAAATTCTAACTAGAGAAAGAACTTGACAAGGGGGAAGAAGGATGAAGAGAACTGGCTTGGTAATTGTCTTAGTTATAGTTGCTCTTGTAGCTATCAATGCCATCGGAGCCTATAACAAAATGGTGGCCCTAGAACAAGCTATTGATGGTGCTTGGGCGCAAGTTAACACCCAGTTGCAGCGCCGCTATGATTTGATTCCTAACCTGGTTAATACGGTTAAGGGTTATGCAGCCCACGAGCAGGAGGCTATTGAAGCAGTTACCAACGCCCGTGCTGCCATGATGGGTGCTAAGACTCCCGCTGAGCAGCAACAGGCGGCCGCTAACCTGGAGAGCGCTTTGGGTCGGCTGTTCGTAGTAGTGGAGAATTATCCGGAGCTCAAGGCCGATAAGGTCTTCACCGGCCTCATGGATGAGTTGGCTGGTACGGAAAACCGGATCGCTCAGCACCGTATGCTATTCAATGATGAGGTTAGGACTTATAACACCTATATAGCCCGTTTCCCCAACGTAATCTGGGCAAAGCTGTTTGGCCACAACGCCCGTGCTTACTTTGAGATTCCCCAGGAAGCTCAGTTGGCTCCTGAGGTAAACTTCTAATAAAGGGTTTCAAGTAACCAGCGACCATTACCTTAGGCCGTGGTCATACGCACAGCGTGTTGGATAGAGCGAGGGAGCTAAGGAGAAGCAGCGACACAGCAAACCGGGCAGTCTTTTGCTGCACCATCGTTAGAGCCTAGCCTCTGATCTCCAGATAGTCTCGACGGGGCGTTTCAGTGCGAGTGCCGTCGCTGCCTTTGACGAACCAAGCTCATTCCCGGCGGTCCAGTATGACCACCGATCATCTGTAGAACAAACAACAAGGGGCTGTTTTGCGACAGCCCCTTCATATATGGTTACCGCACTCTGTGGGCTGGTAAGTGGCCGGCCCTACGCGTACCTGCCCTGGCGGTTGTCAGATTTTCACGCGGTAAGCAAAACTGCCCGCTGCCCCGGGTGCATGTTTTTCTGCCTGTCGGTTCAGCTTCGCAAATCCCTGCCATATGCTGTTAAAGAAGAGGGAAAATGATGGGCCCCTTTCTCAGCGAGGAGGTATGGAACATGGGTTGGAAGCTGATCCTATCCACTTTCTTTCTAGTCTTTTTAGCTGAACTGGGAGATAAAACCCAGCTGGCCACCATGCTGCTGGCGGCAAGGAGCTCATCCCCGGGGAGCGTTTTTATTGGGGCAGCATTGGCCCTAGTGATGAGCTCGTTGGTGGGGGTGATGGCGGGGACTGCGATTACCCGCATTATTCCGCCCCAATGTATGCAGCAGGCGGCAGGAGCTGCTTTTGTTGTGCTGGGCGTCATGCTAATACTGGGGAAGCTTTAGACCCAGTTATTGACGGGGGAAAAGGAGTTTAGCTATAATCTGAGGAAAGCGATGAGCAGGAGAGTAGCAGTACCAGATCTTAGTCAGCGAGCCGGGGTTGGTGGAAGCCGGTCTAAGGCGGTGCTGTGAAGCGCACCTGGGAGCTAACGGTTTGTTCGGTTTACCGCCCGTTAACGCGGTTAAAGTGGGCACAGGCCAAAAAGAGTGGCACCGCGGGAAGCCTCTCGTCTCTTTGCTAGATGAGTGGTTTTTGTTATTTTATTGGCAAAAGGAGGAGAACGACTATGCAGATGTTCAAGGAACAGATAGCTCAGCGATTGGCACCGCTGGTCGACTGGGAGCCGGAGCGGGTGGCGGCAGCACTGGAGATACCGCCCGATGCCAAGCTGGGCGATCTGGCCTTTCCCTGTTTTCAGCTTGCCCCTAAACTGCGCAAAGCGCCACCGGCCATTGCCACCGACCTGGCGAACCGCTTAGAGGTTCCTGCCGTGGTGGCCAAGGTAGAAGTGGTCGGTGGTTACTTGAATTTCTTCTTGCACCCGCACGCTCTAGCGCAGCAGGTGTTGGAGGCGGTTTTGGAAGCCGGTGACGGCTACGGTAACGCCCAGCTAGGTGCGGGTAAGACCATCGTAATCGATTTTTCTTCGCCCAATATTGCCAAGCCCTTTGGTGTAGGGCATATGCCCACCACTGTGTTGGGCAACTCAATTAGTAAGTTGTATAAGGCTTTGGGCTATAACGTGGTGCGCGTCAACCATTTAGGCGACTGGGGTACCCAATTTGGGGCCATGATAGTAGCCTACCTCCGCTGGGGAGAAAATGATCCCCTCACTGAAGATCCCATAGGCAAACTCTATCGACTTTATGTTAAGTTCCATCAAGAAGAAGAGAAGGAACCATCGTTGCGGGATGAGGCCCGCGCTTGGTTTAGCCGTTTGGAGGCGGGTGACCCGGAGGCCAGAAAACTGTGGCAGCTTTTCTATGATGTCAGCCTCAAGAACTTCAAACGCACCTATGACCGCCTAGGTATCGATTTTGACTACTATACCGGTGAGAGTTTCTATGTGGACAAGATCGATGCGGCCCTTGAGCGAGTTAAGGCGGCAGGGATTACGGAGGTCAGCGATGGTGCTCTAGTGGTGCCCTTAGGCGATGACTTGCCGCCCTGCTTACTGCAAAAATCTGATGGGGCCACCCTCTATGCTACCCGCGATCTGGCGGCCCTCTTCTATCGAGAAGAGACCTTTAAGCCGGAACGCATCATCTATGTGGTGGCACTGGATCAGTCCTTGCATTTTAAGCAACTGAAACTGGTACTAGAGAAAATGGGGCTACCCTTGGCCGATGCTTTAGTGCATGTACCCTTTGGTTTGGTTAAGCTGCCAGAGGGTAAAATGTCTACGCGCCGTGGCCAGATGGTGCTATTAGACGACGTCTTACAGGAGGCAACCTCCCGCGTACGGGAGATCATCGCCGAGAAGAATCCGGAGCTGCCTCAGCGGGAGCAAGTGGCGGAAGAGGTGGGTATCGGCGCAGTTATCTTCCATAACTTGAAGAACAGCCGCATGCGCGACATAATCTTCGATTGGAACGAGGTCCTCAACTTTGACGGAGAAACGGGGCCCTATCTGCAGTATACCCATGTCCGTTGCATGTCGGTGTTGCGCAAAGCGGGACGCCAAGAACTCGCCCTACCCCAAGATCTAAGTGGGATTACCGACGAAGTGGCCCAGCAGGTGTTGAAACGGCTCAGTCAGTTCCCTGAGATCATTGTGAAAGCAGCGGAGAGCTACGAGCCTTCCACCATGTCCCGCTATCTATTGGATCTGGCTCAAGATTTCAACCGCTTCTATAACACTTGTCGCATTATCGGTGAGGTAGAGGCGGTGGAGACTAGCCGCCTAGCTTTGGTGAAAGCGGTGGCGCAAGTATTGCGTCGCGGTTTGGACCTCTTGGGGCTGAAGGCTCCCGAGCAAATGTAGGTGTTTTTATGCAGCCCATTGACTTGCCGGCACTTATATGGCGCCTGATTGAACCGATGACAACCACCACCGACGGGGCGTCGGCCCCGTCGGGATTACCCTCTTGGCAGGTGGGCCAGCTTTTGTCTGGGCAGGTGCTAGAGAATATGGATGGGCAAGTGTTAGTGCTGGTTGATGGTCACCGACTTCGTGCCCACTGGCCCGGCGCGTTACCCTCCCCTGGCATGCAGGTGGAGCTAAAAGTGGTGGGTCAAGTTAGGGGCCAGTGGCATTTGGCCCTAGTGGACAGGGGCACGGCGGGTGGTGGGAGTGTGGCACCGGGGCCAGGTGCTTCCCTCTTAGCCATTCTGGAACTATTGGACTGGCCTTTAACCTTTAGTAATGTGGAGCGCTTAGCCCGTTCCTTTGCTGGCCAATCGTCGCTTTTGACCTTGGCCGCATCTGCTCCTGAATCTGAAACGGGCGAGTTATGCCCACCTAATCTTCAAGTATGGCAGCAGTTGTTGGGGTGGGAGCCCGGTCTACTATCTGCTGTCTTTTTTACTTGGCAGCCTTTTATCTGTGGTCTTTTCGTAGAGGAAGAAGGAGGTCAGCGAAAGACTGCGCAGGAAGAAACAGAACCTCTTAGTTTCCTTTTTGCGGTGGACTTGCCCCGACTGGGGCAGGTAGAAGTGGTCGGGCGTGGTTGTTGGCCAGAGCAAACCGTTGTTTTTGTGGCTAGGCAGGATACGGCTTTGCTCTTGCAGAAAAGAGAAGCGGAGTTGATTGCTTTACTGCAAGGGACGGGCATGATACTGCGCCAACTAACCGTAATCCCAGCTGAAAAGCCGTTGACTAAGTTGTTGCGGCCAGAGTTGGTCCCCTACCGGGGGCTTGACCAGCGCCTATAGGATAGGGAGAGAACCATGAAGGTGAACAAAGGGGAAGAGCGGAAAGTGGCTGTTGCTCTGGAGTATAGTCGCGACTTACCGGCGCCGCGTGTTACCGCCAGTGGACAAGGGGAAATAGCAAAACGCATTATTGCTCTGGCGGAGGAACACGGAGTGCCGTTGGTACAGGATCCGGCCTTGGCTAAGGCATTGAGCAAGCTTCCCTTACAGGCTTACATTCCAGAGGAACTGTACACGGCAGTGGCCACCATTTTGGCTTATTTATATCGGTTGGATCAAGATGCAAAAGGGGCATCCTAAGTATGAGGTGGAAGGGCAGGCTGTTGCCGCGCCGGATTCTACCTCTAAATTACAAGAAAGGGTGTTTTGCATGCGCAGGATTCGTTGTCGCCCCTTACGGATGCCCCCTTTGTTTAACTGGGGTGATACGACGCCCAATTGGTCACGGGCAGTGGATGATTACCAAAAGATAGCGAGATATAATCGCATGTGCGAACTTGTGCAGCGTAGGCAAAGGCAGGATTGATACGAAGACAGGAGGTGAAACGGGTGCGTGGCAGATTGGGAGAGGAGACGAGTGCCGGTGGTGTGGTTTGGTACAAGGGACGCGTTTTAGTCCTGCGCAACTTCCGCGATGAATATATCTTCCCCAAGGGGCATATGGAACCAGGGGAAACCGCGGAGCAGGCTGCTCTACGGGAGGTGGCGGAAGAAGCGGGCATTTTGGCTACTATTGTCTCGCAACTACCTGATACCACATACAGCTATCAAAGAATATATGGTGGATTACAAGAGAAAAGAGTCCACTGGTTTAATATGGAGGCCGATTCGGATCAAGTAAATGTGGATGGGGTGGAGATCAAATGGGGAGCTTTCATGCCGCCCTTTGAGGCGGCTGGGCGCTTAACCCACGCCTTGGACCGCCAGTTGTTGGAGCAATCGGTAGCCATGATGCAGAAAAAGGAATATTAACTCGGGGGAGGGGTTTGGCGTGTTACATAAGGAGCGTCTGCAGAAACTGCAGGCACTAGCGCAAAGGGAGAATATAGCTGCCTTTGTTATTGTGCCTAGTGCGAGTCTGGTCTATTTGGCCGGGTTCAGCATGGGACTGAGTGAACGTCCTGCCTTTCTGTTGGTGCCCCAACGGGGAGAGGTTAGTTTCTTGTGTCCGGCCTTTGAAGCAGAACGGGTGCGGCGTGAATCGGGTATAGAACAGTTGGTTACTTATACTGATGAAGAGGGCCCCGTTTTACCTTGGGCAAAGGCTCTCAGCGATTGGCAACTGGGGCAACGGGTTGCCTTTGAGTATCGCGCCAGCCGCCTTCTAGAGTACGATGTTATGGCTCAAGCTTTGTCGGTACCTATTGAACTAGTGGATGCCCGCCCCTACTTGGCCGAGTTGCGCATGTCAAAAGATACCACAGAGCAAGACCATTTGCAGACGGCGGCCCAAGCGGCTGACTTAATGGTGGCTGCAATTGAACGTATGCTGGCCCCTGGTGTCAGCGAGAAGCAGCTGGAAGACGCAGCAGTGCAAGCTCTGGCGGAAGCTTATCCGCAGGCAGGGGTAGCCTTTATCTCCGTTGCCAGCGGTGGACGAACCGCCTTGCCCCATGCGGGCACCACCGATCGCATCATAGAGGCCGGTGATCTGGTCTGGGTAGACCTGGGTGCTGTCATAAACGGTTATGTTTCAGACATTACCCGCACCTTTGCTTTGGGGCCATTGGATCCCGAGTTAGAGCGAGCCTATGACTTGGTGTTGGCTGCCAACCAGGCCGCCTGTCAGGCGGCTCGTCCAGGAGTGACGGCCGAACAACTGGACGAGGTGGCCCGGGCTGTGATCCGGGAGGGCGGTTTTGGTCCACAGTTCACCCACCGTACCGGCCATGGGATCGGCCTAGAGGTCCATGAGGAGCCTTACATTGTGGCCGGTAACCAATTGGTATTGCAGCCGGGGTATGCTTTTACAGTTGAGCCGGGTATCTACCTGCCGGGCAAAGGTGGAATTCGCATCGAAGACAATGTGGTTATTACAGAATCAGGGGCAAAGGTGCTGACTTCCTATCGACGGGATTTACGTAAAGGCTAGTATGGCCTAAAAGGAGACCTGAGATGACTAAGGAGATTTTGGAGCAACTACAAGCCGAATATCCCCATGCAGTGCGACTGCACGAGTCCATGCAAAATCATACTTCTTTCCGTTTGGGTGGTCCGGCTGATGCGCTAGCCATTCCCCATTCGCTGGAGGAGCTGCGTGGTATTCTGGCTTTCTGTGGACGCCATGAGTTACCCATCTTCGTGATGGGGAATGGCAGTAACCTGTTGGTGCGTGATGGGGGCATCCGGGCCGTGGTTATAAAAATATCTGGCGCCCTATCCACAATCCGTCTAACCGAGTATGGTTTGGAGGCGGAGGCAGGGATTTCCTTGTCGGCAGTGGCCCACGCTGCCGTGGATGCCGGTCTAGGGGGGCTAGAGTTCGCTGCGGGTATCCCAGGTACTTTGGGTGGTGGGGTCATGATGAATGCGGGGGCTTATGGTGGCGAAATGAAGGATGTGGTTCGCCATGTAATCGCCCTCGATTATGATGGGCAGGAACACTGCTTCAGTAATGAAGATCTGCAATTCGGTTATAGAAAGTGTTATCTACAAGGGCGCGACTTGATTGTGGCTAAAGTTGGTCTCAACCTGAGAGAGCAGGATCCGAACGTTAGTAGAGCCTTGATTGCCGATTATAACCAACGGCGGCGGGAAAAGCAGCCGTTACACCTACCCAGTGCTGGCAGCGTCTTTAAGCGTCCGCCGGGCCATTATGCTGGTCAACTCATCGAAGAAGCAGGACTGAAAGGAAAACGGATCGGCGGGGCTGAGGTAAGCACCATGCATGCCGGCTTTATCGTTAATGTGGGTAATGCTACTGCTAGAGACGTGGAAGATCTGATCCACTATGTGCAGCAAGAGGTGTTTGCTAAGTTTAGTGTCCACTTAGAGCCGGAAGTTCGCATTGTTGGTGAATATTATGGGCCGTTATTTCTAGACTAATAGATGCTCATGGGTTAGGACAGAGAGCGTGGCAGGTATTCTCCAGTTGTGGGGAGAAGTTATGCTCGAGAATTACCTGGGAGGCTTAAGAAATGAGTTTAGGGAAAGAGGCACGGCGCCTTTATCTGGAGGAGAAATACAACTGTGCGGAAGCCGCCTGGTTAGGAATGGCCAGCAATTTGACGAAAGATGAAAGGGCCTTTGGTTGCCGTCTGGTGGGTGGTTTCGGTGGTGGATTAGCTTGCGGTAGTGTCTGCGGTGCTTTAGCTGGCTCTGTTATGGGGCTTGGATTATTCTTCGGCCGCGAGCCAGGCCAACCACGGGCCGAGAAGCTGCGCGAACTGACCAAGCAATTGAGCGAGGCTTTTGCTAAAGAGTTTGGTTCTATCAATTGCCGTGACATTAGGCAAGAAGGCGACAACTACCGGCTCCGTTGTGCCGACTATGTGGAGTTCTGTGTCAACAAAGCCAGCGATTTGGTGGATGCCGAGTTGGCAGATGACTTTGATTGTGGTTGAGAATAGAAAGATTTTCCGCGGTGCGGAATTATGGAGTTGACATGCCAATGCCCCGCTTGCTGCGGGGCATTGGCGCGTGCTTCGTTGCTTCTTAGGCAAAACAAAAACAGGCGATATCGCCTATCGCCTGTTGTTTTCTGCTGGTCGGGGCGAAAGGATTTGAACCTTCGACCTCACGGTCCCGAACCGTGCGCTCTACCAAGCTGAGCCACGCCCCGCTTTTGTTGCAGCAACGCTTGACGTCGCGATGCCTTTAACATTATAACACAGCTGGGTCAGCAAGCAAAGTGGAAATAGGTGAAAGTATGCAGATTGGAAATGTGCTTCTAGCTAATCAGGTAGTTGCGGCGCCCATGGCCGGGTTCACCGATCAAGCCTATCGGTTAATGGCGAAGAAGTTTGGTTGTGGTCTAGTAGTAAGCGAAATGGTTAGTGACCTGGGCTTGGTATACGACCAAAACAAGACCAAACGTATGTTGCGAGTGGATGATAGGGAGCGGCCCGTGGCCATCCAGATCTTCGGTAGTGATCCGGGGGCCATGCACAAGGCGGCCAAGTTGGCCTATGAACTTAGCGGTTGTGAAATTATCGATATTAATATGGGCTGCCCTACACCGAAAATCGTCAAGAACGGGGAAGGTAGCGCTCTCATGCGTAACATTCCCTTGGCCAAAGAAATCGTGGCGGCGGTGGTAGAAGCCGTACCCGTGCCCGTTACTGTCAAGATGCGTAAAGGTTGGGATGAAAAGCAGATTACGGCCGTTGAGCTGGCGCAAGCGGCGGAAGCGGCGGGGGCGGCAGCCGTGACAGTGCATGGGCGTACTCGGGAACAGTTTTATAGTGGGAAGGCCGATTGGCACATCATCCGCCAAGTGCGGGAGGCTGTTTCTATTCCCGTTATCGGCAATGGCGACATAACTCGGCCGGAGGATGCTCAGGCAATGCTGGAGCAAACCGGTTGTCAAGGAGTGATGATCGGTCGGGCGGCTCTGGGCAGGCCCTGGCTTTTCCAGCAGATTGTGGATTTCTTACGCACCGGTAGATACGAACCAGACCCGCCTTTGTCAGAACGTTTGACTATTGCGCGGGAGCATCTGCACCTGGCAGTGGAGTTGAAAGGTGAAGTGCAAGCCTTGCGCGAAATGCGTAAGACACTAGCCGGCTATGTGAAAGGGCTGCCGCAAGCGACCAAGGTTCGCAATGCCATAAATCAAACTAGCTCATTGGCGGAGTTGGAAAAGGTTCTGCAGCAGGCTTTTAACCTGTAAGGACAGAAGAAATACTCTTGCAGAGGCGACTGACCGTCCGTAAGTAAGGCTACCGCCTGATGAAGATGAAAGGAAAGCGAGGGGAGAACAATGGATTTCATTCGTGTTGGGGACAAGTTGATCAGCCGGCAGCGGATTGTTCATATGATTGACAAGGCTTTAGAGAAGCGGGTGGCTGGTGCGTCGCAACAAGAAGTGGCGAACATGCTGGGTGTTGACCGGAGCTTTGTTTCCCGCCTGGAAACGCTGGGCGAGATTCGCAAAGGTAGTAAGATCGCACTTATCGGTTTTCCTGTGGGGAACAAGGATGAACTTAAGCAGGTCGCCGATGAATTCGGAGTGGATTATTGCTACCTATTAAATGATGAGGAACGTTGGCGACTGGCCAACGAGTCTAGTGGTGCGGATCTTATTAATGAAATTATGAGAGTTGTGGCCCTTGCTCGTGCCCATGATACAGTGATCTTCATCGGGTCCGACATGCGCATTCGCTTTGTGGAAGCTATGGTGGACAAACAGTTAATTCCGATTAATATTGGCGAGTCTCCGATCAAAGGGGATCGCTATGTAGACCCGGAATATCTGCGCAAGATATTACAGGCTCTGCAGAATTAGACCATGCTAAAACACCTCCAGCGCCGCATATTGCTTAGCGTAGGAGGTGTTGCTCATGCTGGTTATCTATGCCCAAGGACTGACCGGCAAACGCTGGCAGTTGTATGCGCCCTGGAGTAGGTTCTTGCCCAGTTGGTTGATGGACAAATGGCATGACCGTTGGCCGCCGCGCCTTCTATGGCAAGGAAGTATCTCGTGCGGTGAAAGAACGGTAGAGTTGCATGTCTATGGTGGGCCGTTGTCGGGCTCGCCCTGGTGGCGCAATCTGCCTCTTCATGGACGGTTGGTGCTGTCCAGCAATCTGTCGAGCTCAGCCAGCGCTACTTCTTTGGCGCCGGGTCGACTGTTGCTGGCTATCTACCTGAGGCAGGCGCTGGCGCAGTTGGGTGAGCAAATACATCTCGTAGAAGACCGTTTGACGGTAGGCTTGGTGGCGCGTGGGCAAGAACTGGCCTGTTGGCTAGCCAATGTGGAGGGCATGGCGCGGCAGGTGACTGTGGTTACCGACCGACGCAGCCGCCTCCTGCCTTTAGCGCCTTCAGGTCTGGCTGTGAGCCAGCTGGATTTGTCTATTACCACCATTGGGGTGGACGTCTTGGTCGTGGCGCCCGAGTTTCTGCCTTGGTTACAAACGCGAAGAATACCACCAGGAACGGTGGTTGTACGGACTGACGGCATGACAACTTCTCTTCCGGCGGGAGTATGGGGGCTTAGTCTGGATTATGGGTCTCTAACTTTCCCTGAGGTTCTTCTGTCTACTGCCGATGACATAATGCCACTGAAAGAAGCTGTACTACTGGCGGCCTTTTACAGTGATAATAAAACCCTTTGGCCTTCCCAATGGTCTAGGCGGTTAACGCTGATGCAACAGGCAGTGCAGAGGAGCGATTGGGAGTTACGATGGGAGTTGTCCGGTGCTAGGCAGCTTAGTGCTCATTAGTGCCTTTACAAACGATTTTAGTGATATTTGACACTGATATGTGCAGTCCGTATAATATAGTGAACAATCGGCGGTTAGCGTTGGGCTGGTTAATTTACCTGGTCCCAGAATTGCTCCAAGCTCTCGCATAGTTTCCAGGCAAAGCACATACTATAAAGCACGCGCCGCGATAGGAGCATGATGGTTGCTGCTAGTCCCTTTGTGTGGGAGGTAAGCAAAAGGCGCTTACCAAGTTCCGTTGTAAAGGAGAGAAGGGAAAATGGAGAAAGAGATTCTGCTGACGGCAGAAGGCCTCAAGAAACTCGAAGAAGAGCTGGATTATCTGAAGAACGTCAGGCGACGAGAGGTGGCTGACCGCATCAAGACAGCTATTGGTTTTGGCGATATCAGCGAGAACTCGGAATACGATGACGCTAAGAACGAACAGGCCTTTGTTGAAGCACGTATCGCTGCTTTGGAAAGGAGCCTACGCCATGTCCGTCTCATTGATGAAAATGAGATTGCTATAGATCAGGTGGGTGTAGGCACTACCGTTCGTTTACGCGATTTAGATAATAATGATGAGCTCGAGTATACTCTGGTTGGTTCGCCGGAAGCGAATCCAATGCAAGGGCGGATTTCCAACGTATCGCCAGTTGGCAAGGCTCTCATGGGACGCCGAGTGGGCGATGTGGTAGAGGTAGAGGTACCAGCCGGAATTCTACGATACGAAGTCTTGGAGATTCGCCGCTAAGCTGGAGGAACTTATTAGTCAGTCACCTCTTGGCAGCAGCCAAGAGGTGATGATTTTTCTTAAGTAAGTTGACGCCCTGATGTGTCTTTGGTATATTCATAGAGGCGCTGCTATGCGGCGTCTTTATATTCGTTAGAGCGCCTGTCTTAGGCAAGTGGACCCTTATTTTTCATGTAGTTTATGTGCTTGACAAAGATAAAAAGCCTGTGCTAAGATAACACTTGCCGACGCGATACGACTCGCAAGGCGTTGATCCTTGAAAACTAAACAATGGTGTAGATATCTGTGAGGAACAGATATAAGCCTTGATGAAAAAACATCGAGGTCTAATTAGGCCCGTAATTCCTTTTTTGAAAAAAGGAAGCACAGAATATAGAGCCAACATGCTCAACGAAGATGTAAGTTGGAACGGGTAACCGTTCTAGCTATAGATTTATCGGAGAGTTTGATCCTGGCTCAGGACGAACGCTGGCGGCATGCCTCATACATGCAAGTCGAGCGGTCTTTAAGTGGAAGGCTTGCCTTTCACTTGAAGATAGCGGCGGACGGGTGAGTAACGCGTGGGTAACCTGCCCTAAAGTGGGGGATAACATTCCGAAAGGAGTGCTAATACCG
>JAKOXL010000016.1 GCA_029781045.1 Bacillota bacterium
GCGGAAGGCCTGCCCCGGCTGTGTCATAGAGGAAATACCTATTGCCGATGGGGGCGAAGGCACCCTGGAAGCCATGGTGGCCGCCCGACAGGGGGAATACCGCACCTATACGGTGCGGGGGCCCCTAGGCGTCCCGACTGCTGCCCAGCTAGGGCTGCTGGACGACGGGAAAATTGGCGTCATTGAAATGGCGCAAGCATCTGGCTTGCTCTTGGTGGCGCCAGAGCAGCGCAACCCCCTATTAACCAGCACCTACGGTACCGGTGAACTGATGCGGGCAGCCCTTGATCTGGGTTGTCGTGAGCTGATCATTACCATTGGTGGGAGCGCCACCAATGATGGGGGCCTGGGTATGCTGGCGGCCCTGGGAGCTAAGCTTTATGATGCGGACGGCAAAGAGCTAGAACCGGTGGGCGGGAGCTTGCCCCATTTGGCCCGTATTGACATAGCCGAACTGGACCCGCGCTTGTCCGATTGTCATATCACCATAGCTTCCGATGTCACCAACCCTTTATGTGGACCCTTAGGCGCTACCGCCGTATTTGGTCCGCAAAAGGGTGCTACGCCCGACATGGTGGAAGTTTTGGATCAGGGGCTACGCAATTTTGCCCAAGCAACTTTAGCAGCCACTGGTGTGGATGTGCTTGATCTCCCCGGTGCTGGTGCCGCCGGCGGTCTAGGCGCCGCCCTCATGGCCTACGCGGGAGGAGTAATGCGCTCCGGCATCGATGTGGTGCTCGACACCATCGGTATCGATAGCCATTTGGCGGCTGCCGACCTGGTGTTTACCGGCGAAGGCCGTATGGATGAACAAACAGCCCACGGCAAGGCTCCCGTTGGGCTAGCCCGCCGTGCCCGCCAGCATGACTGTCCGGTGGTGGCCCTGGTGGGTAGTTTGGGCCCCGGCTACCAGGCCGTGCTGGAGCAGGGGATTACGGGCGTTTTCCCCGTGCTTTCTGAGCCTGCGGATCTGGCCTATGCCATGGAGCACGCCGCAGAACTAATCGCCGATACGGCCTTTCGGGTTACGTATTTGTTTAAACTTCTGCGGCAGGAGAAAGGTGCGGTTGGTGGAAAGATAGTAAGTGAGACGTGTCCTGGCGGCTGTGACCGCCAAGCAAACCCCTAAAGAAAAGGAGGTAGTATAGTGTCCAAACAAACCGTTTTGAACTGGGTTGACCAGAACAAAGAAGAGCTGATTAAGCTCAGCGACGCTATTTGGGAATATGCGGAGGCCGGATTCCACGAGTCCCGTTCGGCAGAAGCGCAAATCGCCATGCTGGAGAAGTATGGTTTTACCGTGGAAAAGGGAGTAGCTGGTATGCCTACCGCCTTTGTGGCCAGTTACGGCAGCGGGAAACCGGTTATCGGGCTCATTGGTGAGTATGACGCCCTGCCCGGCCTCTCCCAGAAGGCCCACTATGAAAAGGAGCCGGCTCGTCCAGGTGCACCCGGCCATGGTTGTGGTCATAACCTGCTGGGCGTGGCGGCTGTGGGCGGCGCCATCGCCACCAAGATTGCCATGGAACAGCAGGGTATCTCCGGCACTGTACGCTATTACGGTTGTCCGGCGGAAGAATTGCTGGCCGGTAAAGTATATATGGTGCGGGATGGGCTTTTCGACGACGTGGATATCTCAATCGCTTGGCATCCCTTTGCCGTCAACGCCGTTACCGCCGACAGTTCTCAGGCCATGAACTCGGTGGTCTTCAACTTCTATGGCCGTACCTCCCATGCGGCTGGTGACCCGGAGAATGGCCGCAGTGCCCTAGACGCGGTGGAGCTCATGAACGTGGGTGCCAACTACCTGCGGGAGCATGTACCTACCGATGTGCGTATCCACTATGTCATCACCGATGGCGGTGGCGAGCCCAACGTGGTGCCTGCCCATGCCAAGGTTTGGTATTATGTGCGCGCCCCTCGCCGTGAACAGGTGGAAGAGGTTTATGAGCGCTTGAAGAAGATAGCTCAAGGGGCCGCTCTCATGACCGAGACTACCTTTGATATCACCTTCCTCACCGGTTGCTACAACACCATCCAGAACGAGGTCATCGCCGAAGTCCTGTATGAGACTATGCAGGAAGTGGGTGTGCCGCAGTGGGACGAAGCCGACCTGGAGTTTGCCAAGAAGATCGTGGAAGGCTATGAGCCGGGCCATTATGAGAAAACCGTTGCCCGCTTCAAAGAACGCTTTGGGGTGGACCTCTCCGGCAAGTACCTAAACGATGTGATCGTTTACGACAAGGACAAGACTAAAGTCAGTGCCGGTTCCACCGATGTAGGTGACGTCAGCTGGGTTGTGCCTAATGCCCAGTTCAATGTGGCTTGCAGCGTTATTGGCACCCCTGGCCACTCCTGGCAGTTCTGCGCTGCCTCCGGTATGAGCATCGGCCATAAGGGTATGCTGGTAGCTGCCAAAGTCTTTGCTTTAGCCTCCTTGCGCTTCCTGCAGGATGCGGACTTGGTGGAGCGAGCCAAAGTCGCCTTTGCTGAAGACACTAAGGGCAACCCCTATGTCTGCCCCTTGCCAGAAGGCCAACAGCCGCCTCTAGATACCCTTAAACACTAAAAGCAAGCGCCCCACTACCTGTGGGGCGTTAAGTTTTATCTGTAATTGGCAATGGGGCCAACTCGACCGATGAAAACGCGGTCCCGCCGCACCTTACCATGGGGGTGGAAATACTCCTCCGCGTAACTGATCCCGCCCGTCGATTCTTGACTTGACCAATAGCGTAGACCAATGATTTCCCCACCCCGCTTGATCCAAGCGATTAGCACCGCTGCGTGGCCCGTACCATTGGTGCGGGAGAAATCGATGAAATCTCCAGCTTTGGCAGAGGAGAGGTTGGTAATCCGTTGCCCTAGGCCGTATTTCTCTATGGCCACCGCCAGGTTATGGGTGTCTTTGGGGCCCGCCACGTACCAACGCAGCATAAAGTCGGTCATAGCTTGAAAACTCATGCCATTAAAGTCATCCTGGTCCAGACCGGCCGCCTTGTTGCGGGCTCGCATGGCCTTCACAAACACCTCAAAGGTAATGCCTACGCAGTGGCTGGCCCGGTTGCCGCTGGGATGGGCCTTTAACAAGAGTCGACCCTTATAGTAGATATTGCTGGTCACCCCGTTGTAGGTGGCGTAGTTGTTGTCCAGCAGATAGGGGTAACGGCCACCCGCATATGTGCTAATAGCGTTTAGTACGTAGATATTCAAGTCCTGCAGGCGAGCTTCCGCACTAGCCGTATCCTGATGCTGTTCCGTCTCAGGTTGAGCCGGTGGATTTGCTGCCTGCGGCTTGGACTTCTCCTGAGGCATTTGCTGGGGTTGCTGTTGTGCTGACCGGGAGGGGGTGGGCTTCCTTTGCTCAACCACTTGAAGCCTTTCACTTGGGCTTGGTTCGGAGACAACCTCTTCTGGTGCAGAAACCGACTCCTCAACGGGGGCTACCAGATCGGCGGCCATCGGCTTCTGCTCACTCCAGGGAGAAGTGCTCATCAACAAGAAGGTGCACATCAGTAGAATCGAATAGGTTTTGAGTCGGCTAGCGATTCTAGTAGGCATGATGTTTTACTCCTATGTATTAGTGCTAAGTAAATTATAGATAGCCTATCCATAACAAGACAAAAGTAAAATCTGGACGCATAAGTTCTAATTACAAAAGGATATGGCAGGGGTTAAGTCTAATATTGTATATAGAGTTCATATTTTTTCCTAAGACTAAGAAAAGGAGGAGATGGCTTGGAAACCACGCTGCAAGCGCCGCCCGCGGAGCCGAAGCGGCGTAGCAATCTTCTCACACCAGAGCAGGGGCTAGACGTTGGCCTGAAAGATATCCTGAAGCTGCTGGGTTTCTATGGCGTATTCCTACAAGGCATAGCTATACTTCTTTATCCCAAGAGCCTACCTGAGGGAAACTCCATGTTGCTGTACCCGTTCACAGCTATCCTGTTCCTCTGGGCATATAGGAAATATGGTTTCTGGCCCAGCTTAGCCCAATTCGGGCTGACGCACGAGAGGCTTAGAAGCAGTTGGAAGGCTGGCCTACTCTGGGGCGTAGGGGCTCAAGCCCTTAGTATCGCTATCGGTCTAGCGCTAACAGAGATTTTGGGGCCCTGGGCCGACTGGGGCAAGCTGACGGCAGAACCACCCCAGTATCTGTGGGGGTGGGCCACGCACTTAATCAGTGTCGTTGTTTTCGCTCCCTGGGTGGAGGAGATCATCTTCCGCGGAATTATATTTAGGACGGCGAAGCTCAAGCTGGGACGGACCTGGGCCCTTATTATTACAGCTGTCGTCTTTACACTCTTGCACGGTGTGAACCCGGTAACGGTAGGGCAAATCTTGCTCGTAAGCACAATCCTAACTCTACTTTACGAGCGGACAGATAACCTGGCTGCGCCCGTCATTGCCCATGGTGTCTTCAACCTGATCGCGACGGTAGTGCAGTATGTGCATGTCACATATCACTAAGTTCATTAACATGAGAGGCCGCACGACCAATGGGAACGGGCGGCCTCTGCCTTTCCGCAGGATTTGCTGCCTCCGTGGCGAACCATTGTTGGTAGATCGTAAGACTCCGCTTACTTCAGGGCGAGGATACAAGAGAGTCAACGTATGTAAGAGTCTTTGAAGGGAGAGAGATGGTTTGCAGACAAGGGTGCAGATGCCTCCAAGAAAAATACAGAGGCGCAGCAACCTGCTCATCCCCGAGTTGGGGATAGATGTGAATGAGTGGGATACTATTAAGCTAATATTCCTGTTCTACATTGTGCTGACCCCCTTAGCCCGGTTCCTTTACCCCAAAAGTCTACCTGCCAGCAATTCACTGCTGTTCTTCCCCGTGGCCAGCCTGCTCTTTCTGTGGCTGTATCAGTACTTTGGGTTTTGGCCTAGCCTGGCGGAATTTGGTTTGACCAAAGACAAGTTCAAGGGAAGCCTTAAGAGCGGTATTTTGGCGGGGCTAGCTTCCCAGGCTATAGGTATTGGTATTGGCTGGCTAATAGTAAAGGTAATTGGCCCCTCCCGGGCAGAATGGGGTTACGTGCCAATGGAACCTCCGCTCTATGCCTGGGGCTGGGCTGTGCATTTAGTTAGTGCAATCATTCTTGGTCCCCTAGTGGAGGAGTTGATCTTCCGAGGAGTCTCTTTTGAAGTGGCCAAGTACAAGTATGGAAGGCCTATTGCCATAGGTTACACAGCTCTCTTCTTTGCCATAATGCATGGCTTTAACCCAGTGAGGATCGGACAAATTACCGTTAGCGGGATTATATATGTGTTAGTCTATGAGCGGGAGGGCAATCTGGCAGCGCCGGTTATTGCCCACGGCGTCCATAACTTGGTGGCAACCCTGCTCTCGTTTGTGGTTTTCTAAGTATATCAAGTTAAGTCATGGCCGCGTGCTGGTCAAAAGAGCACGCGGCCTCTCTTTGTGTTACGCAGGATTTGACGGTTGTGTGGCGAACATTTGTTGGTAGATGGCAGAGCAAGGAGGAGATCACTTGCTGCGGTGTTTACATTTAGCCGATCTACATCTGGGTTGGTCGGCCGCCTGGTTAGGCCCGCGGGCCGCCGACTATGCCCGTCAACGGGATAGAATTCTGGGGAGCCTAAGTGCATGGGTTCTGGCCCCCGAGCGGCAGTTGGACCTGGTCCTCATTGTGGGCGATCTTTTCGAGACCCATCGGCCCCCAGCTGCCCTGGTGGAAGCGGTGATGGCCGAACTTCAGGCTTGGGTAGATGCGGGGATTACGGTCATCACGGTGCCGGGCAACCACGATGAGATCACCTATCACGATTCGGTTTACCAACGCTACGGCCAGCGCTGGCCGGGTATTCTCATAACCAACCCCATGCCGGCACCTCCCTTGGAACTCGCTGTGGGAGGTGAAAAGCTCTATTTCTACAGCCTGGCCTACACTGGTGGTCTGACCAAGGCGGATGGTTTTCTCAAACCTTTTCCGCGGGTGCCCGAACCGGGTATCCATTTGGCCGCCTTTCATGGGTCGCTGGACTGGCAGACGGGGGAGCGGGGCCTACCCCTAACCAGTGAACTTCTGGCCGCAGCCGGCTACGATTATGTGGCGCTGGGCCATTTCCATAAGCCTAAGCGGCTGCAGGTTGGTGCCACCACGCTTGTCTATGCGGGAGCCATCGCCAGCAAGGGGTTTAGCGACATCGGCTGTGGTCAGCTAACCCTGGTCTCACTGCAGCCAGGGACTGTCCAGGTGGACCTTATCCCCTGGCTGGATGTGGACCACCAGGTTTTGGAGCTGGACATCAGCCGCTTTGCTGACGAAGAGGAATTGATAACTCACCTAATGGCCTTAGCCGATCCCAAGTTGCTCCTGCAGGTGCAATTGCAGGGGGCAGCCAGCTTCTTGCTGGACTGCCAGGCCCTTACTGGCCGGTTGGCACGGCATTTCTATCATCTGGAGTTTGTTGATACCACGGTGCATGTGGCCCCCGCTTTGCTGGAACGTTGGGCACAAGAGTCCACCATTCGGGGCCTCTTTGTGCGGCGCCTACAGAAGGTGTGGCAGGAGACCGATGATGAGTGGGAGAAAGCGGTGGCTGCCCTCGCCTTACGACGGGGTATGGCCGCCTTCTTAGAGGGGGAGGGGCAGCATGGCTAAGGTTGTATGGCAACGCCTTATTCTGCGGGGTTTCGGTCGCTATCGCGATGAGGTGAGCATTGACTTGACTCATAACCCCGTCCTGGTTTTACCCAATGAGGGGGGCAAGTCCACCTTAGTTGCTGGTTTGGCTGCTGTCATTTTTGGCCTGCCCGCCACCAGCGATCCCAGCAAGTTCGGCCAGGCTCGTTACCGCAACTGGCAGGAGCCACCAGACTTCAGTGGAGAGCTATACTTCAGTGTGGGTGACACTGAGTACCATCTGACCCGCAACTTTGCCACCCATCAGGTGAGTCTGAGCTATTACGCCCAGGGCCAGTGGGTAAGACTCCCCCAGGCCACTGGCATAGATAATCCCAGCGCCACCCGGCCTTTCCGTGCCTATCAGGAAACGCTGCAGCGCTTGTTGGGAATCGGTTCACTGGACCTGTTCCTGGCCACCTTTTGTCTTACCCAACCCCTGCCCACACCGGAGGGGCTGGATGATTCGGTACAAGGGCTACTGGCTGGGGCCGGTAGCAAGGCAACTCAGGTGCAGCAGTTCCTAGAAAGCCAACTGCGGCAGATTACCCGCTACTACGGCGAGCCCTTGGGGCGTAGCCGCAGCGGCAACAAGGATCGGCAGTTGGAGGAGTTGCGTACCCAGATCAACCAGCTGGAACAGCAGATGGCTGCCAGCCAAGAAAGCTCTGCTGATTTACAGCGGATACAAGCCCGTTTGGCGGCCATCCAGCAGGAGCGCCCGCCAAAGCAGGAGCAGCTGGCCCAGCGCCAGCGGGCCCTGCAGGCTTGGAGTGAGTGGCGCACCCTTGCCGAGCGTTACCAACACGGGCTGGAGCAACAACGGCAGGTGGAACAGGCTCTGTACAAGGCCCGCCAGCTGGAAGAGCAGGCGGAAGCAGTGGGAAATCAGCTGAAGACTTATGCTCTGTTTGCCGAGCCTTCCCTGCACTGGGGCTCCTTCTTGGAACAGCAGTTGGAGCGGCAACGGGAACTGCAACGCCGGCAAGGAGAACTGACACAGGCAGAAGCGGAGCTGGCGGAACTGCAAGTCAGCGCGGAAAGCAAGCAGCTGGAATATGAGGAGCGGGAGCGCCAGCTGGCGGCTGCCGTCAGCGAGGCGCAAGGAGAATACGCGGCCCTAGTAGCCAAGGACGATACCTACAAGGAACTACAGCAGGACTATGACGCTCGCTTTGGCGATCTAGCTATTGAGCCGACCCAGCTCTTAACTGCCCTGCAGCAGCAAGCTGCTACCCCTGCTACTGGGAAACGCCGACCAAGACCAGTCACCGGAGGTAGCGCAGCAGCTTGGGCTAGCCGCCTTGGGGGAATGGCATTGGGGGTCCTCAGCTATTGGTTGTGGGGACGGGCAGCAGGCGCTTGGGGACTGATAGTCAGTATGGCCTGTTTCCTCCTCGGCTGGTTGTTGCCCCTATTGGGCCGACGGAGGAGGGCAGCCGATCAGTACGATCCCATAACCGTAGCTTTGAGTCGTTGCGCCGATCTGCAGGCTACCAGCACTCTTCTGCAGAACCTGCTGGCGGCAGAGGCGGAGCGTCCCACCGTTATGGAGTTGGCTCAAGCCCAGGCCCGGTATACTCAGGCCGAAGCCGAACTGACCAGTTGGCGCCGGATGGTGACCGATTTTGCCCTGCTAGAGGTTAGCACCCAGAACTCCCTTACTAAGCGGGTGGCGGAGTATCGGGCCTGCATTGAGCAACTTAACCAGCTGCTTCTGCAGGCTGCCCGGCAGGTTGCAGATCTGGGCGGTCCGTCGCCGGCAGATTGGCCTGCCCTCTGGCAAGAGTATAAGACCTATGAACGGCTACAGCAGAAAATGCAGGAACTGCGCCAAGCCCAGGCCGCCCTCTTCTCGGCCCAGCAGGTGGTCGGCCTAGCTGCCTTAGAGCGCTACTCTTTGGACTTGCAAAACCGTCTGGCCGCTATCCACTTAGCCTGGCAGAACTTAGTGGACCAGAACCCGGGGCTACCATCTCCTGCAGGCTCAGCACCCGCTGAGCAGGCCAGCCTGCAAGAACACTACGATCAGCTGCGGGCTGCTATTGGGGTTCTGGAAGACGAGTTAGTGGCTCTGCAGAACGAAGAGGAAAACCTATTGCGGCGTCAAGCTCAACTGGAAGGCCAGCAGCCCCTTAACTTGGCCGTTGCTTATGAGCAGTTGCAGGAGCTTAAGAAGCAGGAAGAGCTGCTGAGCCTGGAAGTGGAGGCGCTAGGCTTGGCCTATCGGGAGCTGGAAGCGGCCCGTGTTGAGTATAGCCGCAGCCACCGGGATAGCTTGGCAGAGCAGGTCAGTCGCTATTTCAGCCTGATCACCGGTCAGCCCCTGCGCCGAGTGGAACTGGATGCCGACTTCGCCGTCAGCCTAAGGGGTGATAGGGGACAAGCTATTCATCCGGCCCAACTGAGCCAAGGAGCCCGCGACCAGCTTTACCTCAGTCTGCGCTTGGCCATCGCCGACCTCTTGGCTGAAGACGTGCTCTTGCCCTTCATCCTAGACGACCCCTTCGTCAACTGCGATGAGGAACGACTAGAGCGCATCCGCCAGGCCCTGCTAAAGGTGGCCCAGTCGCGGCAGATCTGGCTCTTGACCCACAACCCGGCTCTAGCCAGTTTTTTCACTTCTGAAAACAACTAGAGAGGCGTGTCGCCAAAGAAAAGGGCGGCACGCCTTTTTCGTGCTCTTTGCATCGAATTGATCTGCTCTACGGGTCTGAGACCAAGGGGAGACGTATTTCTGATTGGTGGCCGGGGGAGCAGGATTTGCTTCATTTTGCGAGAAAATAACCCTGGAGCCAGAGAGGAGGACACCATATGCAGACAAGGAAGATTGCTCTCTTAGGATTTGGCACAGTGGGCCAAGGTTTATGGCAGCTCTTGCACACGAACAAGGCTGAGATTCGGCGCAGGCTTGGCGCAGCCATTGAGGTGACCCGCATTCTGGTGCGCGACCTGAAGAAAGCCCGTGCTGTTAGTGTTCCTGCCGACTTATTCACCACCAACTTCGCTGAAATTCTGGCTACTCCCGACGTGGAAGTAGTTGTTGAAGTGGTGGGCGGCATTGAACCGGCCCACAGCTATATTCGCCAAGCACTGCAAAGCGGCAAGCATGTGGTTACCGCCAATAAAGCTTTGATGGCTAGAAATGGTAGGGAATTGGAGGCCCTGGCGGCCCGGGTCGGAGTATCGCTGCGCTACGAGGCGGCTGTTTGTGCCGCCATCCCCATTGTTAACGTGTTGCAGACAAGTCTGGCAGCCGAGCGCATCTCTTCTATAGTGGGAATCCTAAATGGTACCAGCAACTTTATCCTCTCCCAGATGAATGAGCAGGGAGTCTCTTATACAGAGGCGCTAAAGCAAGCCCAGCAGCTGGGCTATGCGGAGGCCGACCCCACCTTGGATGTGCAGGGATTAGATACTCAGCACAAGTTGCGCATCCTTACTCGCTTGGCCTATGGTGTGGATTTGTCAGCTGAGGATGTTCCTTGTGTCGGTATCACCCATATTAGCCCCGCAGACATGGCCTTTGCTAAACAGCATGGTTTGTGTATCAAGTTACTGGCTGTGGCCCGCAAAGTGGAGGAGCAACTGGAACTCTGGGTTGCACCCGCTCTGGTTCCGGCCGATCACAGCCTGGGACAGACCAGTGGTGCCCGTAATGCCATACTGGTGCAGGGTGAGGGGGTTGGCGAGCTGCTATTCACTGGTCTAGGAGCAGGGGGGCTGCCCACCGGCAGTGCCGTACTGTCCGATATAGTAGCTGTGTTACACCAGTCGACGCAAGGGGAGAGTAGTGGGGCAACGCAGGACAAGCCGGCCAGCCCATACCAACTCTTGGACATGGGGAGTCACGCTGCCCGTTGGTATGTGCGGGTGCAGTGGACAGGCCCAGAACAGATTACCGACAAGTTGCTCATGTCTCTGCAGCAACAAGGAGTAGTGGGGGAGGAACCTGTGATCACTAGCACCGACGGGCAAGGCCGCCTGCAGATGTGCGTGGGTAAGGCAACCCGGAGACAGTTGGAGGACGCAATGGCCAGTACAGTTGCGTCTCTAAAGAGGGATCTTTATTACCAGCTAATCCGCATTGTGGATTCTAACCTATAACCCAGAGATGTACCTCTAAGTGCGGATACTTCACTCCATGTATGATAAGAGCGCGGTCAGGGCCGCGCTGGTAGCATCATAAGAAAGGCGTGTCGCGCCACGTTTCTCGCCAACGTTTGCGACACGCCCTTTTTATGTGTGCACCAGCGGTGCTCCTAGGTCAGTTCCATAAACGCCGCGATCACCGCATCCACTTCTTCTTCCGTGGTGGAATAGCCCACGCTGATGCGGGTCGTGCCATGGGGATAGGTGCCGATGGCCCGATGTGCCAGCGGGGCGCAGTGCAGACCAGGACGAGTGAGAATGCCAAATCTGCGCTCCAGTACCACCGACAGTTCCGACGAATCATACCCCTCCAGGTTCACCGACAACACGCCTAGGCTGTTGGGTGGTGAGTAGAGAGTTAGTCCGGGCACTTGCAGCAGGCCAGCCCGTAACCGCTCTGTCAGCGCCCTTTCCTTCTGGCGCACCTGCTCTAAACCCACCTCATTGAGGTAGTTGACAGCGGCTCCCAAACCGGCGATACCGATGGTATTAGGCGTACCCGCCTCTAAGCGGTCAGGCATGAAGTCGGGTTGCTGCAGTTCATGGGAGATACTGCCGGTGCCGCCTTCCCGCCAGAAAGCCAGTTCCACCTCGGGGTGTACGTATAAAACACCGGTGCCTTGGGGCCCTAATAGGCCTTTATGACCACTGCAGGCCATGGCTGAAAGCTTCAGCTTCTGCACATCAATGGGTAAGAGCCCGCCCGTCTGGGCGCAGTCCAACAGCAGCTTGATGCCGTGGCTATGGCATATCTCACTAACCGCTTCCACGTCGATAAGAGCCCCCGTCACGTTGGAGGCGTGGGTGGTTACTACCAAAGCCGTCTCGGGGCGCAGGGCGGCCGCAAACTGTTCCGGTTGTACCGTTCCGTCTTGTAGGTCAAGTACCGTCAGTTGGATTTTTCCTGCCTTCTGTAAGGCATAGAGGGGCCGCAGCACCGAGTTGTGTTCCAAACAGGTGGTGACCACATGATCACCGGGGCGCACCATACCCTTGATGGCCATGTTAAGGGCATCGGTGGCATTCAAGGTGAACACAATCTGGGTAGGGTTAGGCGCATTGAAGAACCTGCTAATGGCGTGACGCGCCTTATGGATGAAACGGGCTGCCCCCAGAGAAAGGCTGTGCCCCGAGCGACCGGGGTTGCCCGATTGCTCTAGGGCCAGCAGCATTGCCTCTTTTACTGGTTCTGGCTTAGGCCAAGAAGTGGCGGCGTGATCAAAGTATAACTGTTTCAATCTTATCGTCCCCTTAAAGGTCCATAAGTAGCGTCGTGTTCTAGACCCCGCTCCTGTAAGAGAGACAGGATCTCGTCCATGTCTTTGGCCAACACTTCCGCACAGATGCCACAAGAGGAACTAAACTCCCGTGGTACCGGTCGCAAGCGGCACTGGAATCCGTGGGCCTGCAATACTTCTTCGGCCTCAAAGGCCCAGTAGGTTGAGTGAAAGGTGATTATAAAAAGATCTAGTTCTGCTGTCATCCTCTAGAGCTTAATGCTAATCTCCCACTCGCCCGCGCTGGTTTCTTTGATCTGGGGTTGTTTGCCAGTGGCTTGTAGCAGAGTGCGGGTCACGTTCTCTCTCGCTACAGCCGCATCCACTAAAACAGTTAGCTGTTTGATAGATTTGTCCGCCAAGGCTTGGCGGGTAAGTATTACTGGCTCGGGGCAAGAACGACCTCGGGCGTCAACGGTGTACTGCATTAAGCACTTACCTCCTTACCTGTGCTCTTTGTTGCAGAGCGTTTTACACTTATCGCTTCGCGGGCACCCAAACCGATAACCACCAGTAGCGCTAAGACAACCCAGTTGGCGATTTGGCCATTAACCGGGACACCGGTAGCGCTGGCAGCCAAACCGAAGTTATGGGCAGTGGCCGCACCCAGCATTAGTCCCATCACGGTTACCATGGCGTCGCTGTCGCCTTCACCGGCTAGAATGAGCTGTCGCAGCGGGCAACCGCCTAAGAGAGCTGCTCCCAGACCGACGGTCAACATACCCAAGTAGTTATAGAAGTGATTGCTGTGGGCAATCGGTTGTTCAGCGAAACCGAGATTGAAGTTACCAGTTAAGAGGTTGCCAACCAGAGCGACGACGAAGATAGCCGCAAACCCGCTCAGAAGGTGGCTGTCTTTAAACATAATCATATCACGAATGCCACCCACCATGCACAGGCGAGTGCGCTGGGCAACTGCCCCGATGAGCAGGCCAGCACCTAAAGAGTAGATCAAGGGCGCCGACATGGACCCGGGACCGCTCTCACTACGGAGAAGGAAGGCGGGGGCCGCCACGGCTAAGATGACCAAGAAGATGGCAAAGGCAGGGCCAGCGCTACCCGTCACCTTGGTCTGCGGATAGCTGCGACCAAGACTGAAACCCTTCTTTAGGAAGTAGATACCTACCGCAATACCGCTACTAAAGCCTAACAAACCAACCAATGCGTTCAGGTCGCCGGCGGCTAGGCGCAACACCATGCGCAGCGGGCAACCCAGGAACACGAGAGCCCCGATGCTCACCATTGCACCCATAAAGAATCTTAATATGGGGCTGGACCCACCACGGGGGCGAAACTCCTTGAAGGCCAGGGCAGCCAAGAAAGAACCGAGAATAAAACCTGGTATCTCCAGGCGAAGGTTTTGAACGGCGGCAGCCCTATGTAGTCCCAGGGCTCCAGCTATGTCGCGTAGGAAGCAGGCCACGCAGGCCCCCATGTTCTTGGGGTTGCCCAGCAGAACCAACACAACCCCCAAGAGGCCCACCAAGAGTCCGGCACCTATTATCCTTCTTCTTTCCCCATTCACGTAAGCTCACTCCTCATCAATTCATTATGTCACTCTATGTCACACCCATTATATGAGTCTTTTATACACTAAACAACATGGTCTTATATTAAAGCTATTTATATCATAGCTGACTTGTGGCAAAGAAGGCCCCGTACTATAATAAGAATAGTTGCCGTGTGAACTAATTTGCAAGGAGAAGAGCAGCATGCAAGACTATGTGGTATTTCAGGATGTTTGCAAGTACTACCAGATGGGCGAGCAGCTTATTAAAGCGGCTGATCAGGTGACTTTCACGATTGATCAAGGCGAGTTTTGCGTCATGGTGGGCCCCAGTGGGGCTGGCAAGACGACGATTCTCAATATGTTGGGCGGCATGGATGCCTGCGATAGCGGCCTCATTCGGCTGGAGGATTGCGTTGTAAGTCAGCTTACAGAAAAGCAGCTGACTGACTACCGCCGCCATGAGGTGGGTTTTGTGTTCCAGTTCTATAATCTGGTGCAGAATTTGACGGCTCTAGAGAATGTGGAACTAGCCTCCGAAATCTGCCGCAATCCTCTAGACCCCAAAGAGGTGCTGGAAATGGTGGGCCTGGCCGACCGCATGCACAACTTCCCAGCCCAGCTTTCCGGTGGTGAGCAGCAGCGGGTGGCTATCGCGCGGGCTTTGGCCAAAAATCCTAAGATTCTGCTCTGTGATGAGCCCACTGGCGCTCTAGACTATGA
Organism: Bacillota bacterium; assembly: GCA_029781045.1. Lineage (GTDB taxonomy): Bacteria > Bacillota > UBA994 > UBA5500 > UBA5500 > UBA5500. The sequence continues at coordinate 14,310 of JAKOXL010000016.1, forward strand.
GACGGGCAAGAGCGTGCTCAAGCTACTCCATGACAGCTGTCGCCAGACGGGCAGAACGGTGATCGTTATTACCCACAATCAGGCCCTGACCCAGATGGCCGACCGCGTCATCCATCTGCGCAGTGGCCGGGTAGCCAAGGTGGAGCGGAATGCCAACCCGCTACCGATAGAAAGGATTGAGTGGTAGCGTGAGCCGGGCCTATTTGAAGAGCATTCTACGTGCCGTGCGCCAGAGCTTGGCCCGCTTTCTGGCCATCTTTGCCATCGTGGCTCTGGGAGTTGGTTTTCTGGCGGGCCTTTGGTCCACCACCCCCGATATGCGTCTTTCCCTTGATACTTACTACGACCAGCAGCGAATGGCTGATGTGTATATAAAAGCCACTATGGGGTTGACGGAGGAAGATATAGCTACCCTATCGGCACTGCCGGAGGTGGACAGCCTCCTGCCGGCTCGGGTGGCCGATGTTCTAGTAGATACCATCGACGACGGCCGGCTGACTACTCGCGTCTACGGCTTGCCGTGGACCCAACTGAATGGGGAACAGCCTCTCGCCGTCAACCAATGGCAGTTGGTGGCGGGGCGCCTGCCGGAAAGCCCTGAGGAATGTCTGATAGAGCAGGGCGATGCTTACCTTGCTGATTTGGAGCTGGGCGCAGTTTTACGTATCGTAACCGACGGCGAAAACGGCGATCTGTTCGCCACCACCGAGTTTACGGTGGTGGGTGTGGTGGCCAGCCCCTTTTACTTTTCCAATGAGCGGGAGCCAAGTAACGTTGGCAAAGGCCGTTTGGAAGTGGTCATCTACGTGGCCGACAGTTGTTATGATCTGGACGTCTATACCGATGTTTACATTGTCTCTGCTGCAGCTACGGAACTTCTGACCTTCAGCGATGCCTATGAAGAACACATGGAGGCCTTTGTAGCCCGGTTGGAAGAGCTGGGGGAGGAGAGGTCAAACCTGCGCTATGCGGAAATCTACGGCGAGGGGCAAGACGAGCTGGATAAGGCCAGAGCTGAACTGGCCGAAGCGGAAGAAGAGGCGGCCCGTGAGCTGGCAGACGCCTGGCAAGAAATAACAGATGCCCGGCGCCAATTGGCAGAGGCGAGAATCGAACTGGACCGTGGCTACGCCGATCTGGCAGAAGCCCGCAGCAAGCTGGCCCACGAGAAGGCGGAAGCCGAAGCCCAGTTGGCCGAGAAGGAACAGGAACTGGAGCAGGCACGGCAGGAGCTGGAGCAGGGAGAGGCCTCTTTGGCGGCGGCTCTGCAAGCCGGCCTCATTGGTCCTGCGCAGGCCGAGGTCATGCGGCAACAGCTGGATCAGGGCTGGGAGCAGTACCAGATCGGAGTGGCAGCGCTGGAAGGGGCCAAAGCTGAGCTAACCCAGCAAATGGCGGAAGCCGAGGCCCAGCTGGCCCAGGCTGAGCTGGATCTGGAGCGGGGCGAGCGTGAGTACGCGGAGGGCCTCCGTGAGTTGGTCAAGGGTGAAGCCGACTATTGGCGGGCACGGGCTGAAGTGGAAGCAGAGTTGAACTCGGCGCGGGCCGACATCGAAGAGGCTGCCCGTGAGCTGGAAGAACTGGAGATGCCCACCTGGTACGTGTTAGATCGCAACGCCAACGTCAGCTTTGCCAGCTTTGAGATCAATACGGAGAAGGTGCAGGCCATCGCCACCGTCTTTCCCGTTTTCTTCCTCTTGGTGGCAGCTCTAGTCTCCTTAGCCAGCATGACCCGCATGATAGAAGAGGAGCGCACCCAACTGGGTATTATGAAGGCTTTAGGCTACAGCAAAGGGGCCATAATGGAGAAGTATATAGGCTACTGCGGCCTGGCCAGTCTGGCAGGCAGTGTGGTGGGGCTGGTGGTGGGTTTTCGTTATATCCCCGCCGTCATCTGGCAAGTGTTTGCCTCCATGTATAAGTTACCTACCCTATACACTCCTTTCCGCTGGTCCTTTGCCCTGGTGGCCACCGGATCGGCATTACTTCTGACCATGCTGGTAACCGTTTATGCTTGTAACCGGGCCCTGAGCGAAAAGCCGGCCAGTCTTATGCGGCCCCGGCCGCCTCAAGCCGGCAAACGTATTCTCTTGGAGAGGGTAACATCCCTGTGGTCGCGGCTTACCTTCAGCCAGAAGGCTACCGCCCGCAACCTTTTCCGATATAAAAAGCACTTCTATATGACCGTCATGGGCGTTGCCGGTTGTGCAGCCCTGCTGCTCACCGGTTTTGGTCTGCAGAACTCCATTGACGTGCTAGCCAACGCCCAGTTCAATGCTATATTGCAGTATCAGCTGACCATTGATTATGCGGAAGATGTGTCTATTCCGGCCCAGTTGGAAGACTGGCTGCAGCAACAGGAACAGGTGTTGGCTTACACGCCAGCCCATGGGGAGCGGGGTACCGTTTATCAAGAGGATAGGAAAGTATACACCACCATTTATGTGCCGCAGGATGAGTCGTCTTTTGCCCAGTTCATCGCCCTACAAGAGCGGGCCAGTGGTGTTGCCCTTGACTTAACCGCTTCTCCTGTCATCATCAGTGAGACCTTGGCCCGAGCGTTACGGCTCCAGCCGGGCCATGTCCTGGCCATAGAGAATGCCGACGAGATCAAGGCTCAGCTTACCGTAGCTGCCATCACCGAGAACTATGTGGGTAGTTACATTTATCTCAGTGCAACGGCCTATGAGGCGGCCTTTGGCCAGGAAGCCAAAGCTAACACGGTTCTCGCCCAGACGGTGCCCCTGGAGACAGCGGCCCAGGATGAACTGCTCAGCGCTCTGCTTCAGCTCAAAGATGTGGAGCGGGCCGAGTTTATTGATCAGGCCAAGCACTCTTTTGACCATCTGGTGGCGTCTATAGACTTTCTGGTTGTCATCATTATCCTGGCGGCAGGGGCTCTGGCTATGATCGTGCTCTACAACCTGATTAACATCAACATTGAAGAGCGACGCCGTGAGTTGGCTACCCTGCGGGTGTTGGGCTTCCATAATGAAGAAGTGGCCGGGTATATGTTCCGCGAAACCGCCATTCTGACGGCAATAGGTACCCTAGTTGGTATGCCTTTGGGTAAGCTGCTTCATGCCTTTGTCATTCGCCAGGCCGAGTCCAGTGACCTCATGCTGGGGCAGAGTATAGAGCCCCTCAGCTACCTGTGGGCAGTCCTACTCACTCTGGTCTTTGCGGCTTTAGTGTGCTTGGTCATGGCCCGCAAACTGAGGCAGATCCAAATGGTGGATTCCATGAAAGCCATTGAATAGTAATAGGAAAGGAAAATGCCTTCTTCAAGAGAAATGAAGAGGGGAGAAAACGTGAGGAGGTTTAGACAATGGAAGTACAAGTTCTACACCAGGATTTGCTGCAAACCAAGGCCGATGCCTGGATAGTGAACCTGTTTGCTGGTATCACCCAGCCGGGGGGAGCCACCGGTGCCGTTGACAAGGCATTGGGCGGGCAGATCAGCCGCCTAATCGAGTTAGGTGAGTTCACTGGCAAGCTGTTAGAGACAGTCGTGCTCTATCCCAGCGATCTGCCGACGACAAAGGTGATCATCGTAGGTTTGGGCGAAGCTGAGAAGCTGACCTTGGAGACGGTGCGGCAGGCAGCTGGCGCAGCCTATAAAGTAGCCGCCAAAGGCAAGGCTAAGACCATTGCCACCATCGTACATGGGGCAGGCGTCGGCGGTCTATGCCCTAAGGCTTGTGCGCAAGCCACCGTAGAGGGAGCTCTGCTGGCTGGTTACCAATATGAAGCCAAGGGTGTCAAGAACAGCGAGAAACCGGAACAGCTGCTGGTGGTGGAACATTGTGCCGAGAAGCTGGAACTGGTTAAGTGCGGTGTAGGCCGCGGCCAGATTACCGCCGAAGCGACCAATCTGGCTCGGACTCTGGTAAACACGCCGGCCAACCACATGACCCCTACCCACATGGCTCAAGTGGCAGAAAAGATGGCCGCCGAGAGCAACCTGAAGTGCGAGATCTTGGAGCGGGAAGACATGGAGAGACTGGGTATGGGGTGCCTGCTGGGCGTGGCACAAGGCAGTGTGCAACCGCCCAAGCTGATTACCCTATACTATGAAGGCAACCCGGGCGGCGAGATCCTAGCTCTAGTGGGTAAGGGCCTCACCTTCGACAGCGGCGGTATATCTATCAAGTCGAGAGACGGTATGGAGCGCATGAAGAACGATATGGCCGGTGGTGCCGCCGTGTTAGCAGCCATGGGCGCCATCGGTAAGCTGCAGCCTAAGATCAATGTTTTGGGCGTAGTGCCTTGCACTGAGAACCTACCGTCGGGCAGCGCTCTCAAACCCGGCGATGTGCTGGAAGCCATGACGGGTCAGACCATAGAGATCATTAGTACCGATGCCGAAGGTCGCCTGATTCTAGCCGACGCCGTGGCCTATGCTGAACATAAAGGAGCCACCCGGATTGTGGACGTGGCCACCCTCACTGGTGCCATCGTGGTAGCTCTAGGTGACGTTTTTGCGGGCCTCATCTCCAGTGATGACGCCTTAGCAGAAGCCGTCCTGCAGGCTTCCCAGCAGACCGGGGAGCGCTTCTGGCGCATGCCTGTCCACGATGATTACCGCGAGCTTTACAAGAGCGACGTGGCCGATATGCGTAACGGCGGCGCTCGCGGCGGTGGTGCCATTACCGGCGGTATGATTATCAGCGAGTTCATTAAGAAGGCCGCTTGGGCCCATCTGGACATCGCAGCCATGGCCAGCACCGAGAAAACCAAAGGTTACTCAGTTAAGGGCGGAACTGGCTTTGCCACCCGCACCCTGATCCAAGTGGCCGAGAACCTGGCTGAGAAGTAAGATGCGTTACGAACGCTGTTCACCGAGCAATCTGCCGGACCTGTATGAAGCCTTCAGGTCCGGCTTCTCCGACTACATAATAAGATTAGATGTTCCCTACGAGATCTTTGCTGAGCGCTTCTTCCAGCCGGCCCGGAACCAGTTGGAGCACTCTTTCCTGGCCTATGATGGGGAGAAGCCGGTGGGAATGATACTGGGCGGCATCCGCCAGTATGAGGGGCTGCTAACCATGCGCTGCGGCGGTCTCTGCGTGCATCCCGACTACCGCCGACTGGGGGTGGGGTATGAACTCTGGCAGAGACACCGGGAAGTAGCCCTAGATAGGGGCTGTAAGCAACTCTTTTTAGAGGTAATCGTGGGCAACGATCCAGCCATCAACTTCTACAAGAAGCTGGGCTATGAAAAGGTCTATGAGTTAAGGTATTTCACCCATACTTCGCCAGCAGAGCTGGTCATGGCCGGAAGCCAAGATTTCAGAATCGAGCCAGTCACTCCCGCCCAAATAGCGGCGGTGGCCAATCCGGAGATACACATCAACTGGCAGAACACCCTGGAGTACATAGCCAGCTATGATGTGGCCTATTACGGAGTGGTGCAGGAGGGGAGCCTTCTGGCCTACCTTTGCATCAGCAAGAAGGGCGGCATTTATCAGCTCTGGGTGCGGCCCGACCATAGGCGGCAAGGCCTGGCTTCGGCCCTACTGGCCCACGCCATCGATAGTCTGGAGCTAAGTAAGCTTTCCGCCAGCACCCCTAATAACGCCTCATTGGAAGGCTTCTTACGCAAGAAGGGCTTTATTCAAGATCCCCTGTCCCAATACGAGATGTACATGTTGTTATAGACGAGTGATCTCTCATATAGCAGTCAGTTTTTGGGTACGGTTTTCTATAGAAACTAGGAAAGGATGGGGAAGATGTTTGATCTTTTGATTAAGAACGGAACGGTTATCACAGTTGACGCCCAGCACCGGATTTTTCAGCCCGGATATATCGCAATTAAGAATGACAGCATTGCCGAGATTGGGCCCATGGAAAGCATGCCCGAAAATATTCAGGCCATGCGGGTTATCGACGCCGCAGGCAAGGCTGTTATGCCCGGCCTGATCGACGGTCATGGACATGCTGGGCATTGCCTGATTAAGACTTTCGCCGAACATAACGATACCGAGAACCCACCGGGCTGGTGGGGCTCCATGGCCGAAGATATCTATTTCCATTACACCGACGAGTTCTTCTGGTACGCGGAAGGAGCCCTGGCGGCTGCCGAGCGCCTGAAGTTTGGTATCACCACCGGTGTATCCATGCTGGGTAGCACTCCCCGCCCTGACCGGTTGGAAAACCTGGTGGCCCACTTTGAAGGGGCAATTAAAACCGGCTTGCGGCAGATTTCCGGCATAGGCTCTTGCGATGGCCCTTGGCCTAAGAAGCCCTGGGTTTGGGAAAACGGCAGTTACTATGAAACCGAGTTTACACCCGAGCAGATGGTTGAGAATACCGAGAGAGCCGTCAGAGAGCTGAATGGGAAGCATAAGCGGCAGATGTGCATCGTGGCTCCAGGCAGCCTTGGGATTAACGAGGCTAAAGGTGATACTAGAGAGTTTAGTATCTGGAAGAACAAGCAAATGGGGCGCATCGCGCAAGAGTATAATGTGCCCCTCCACACCCATATCTACGGTGGCGGGTTGCAGTTTGTCTACGACACTACGCCCGAACTCTTGGGACCCACCACCTCGCTGACCCACTCGACGGGCTTGAGCCAGCGGGAGATCGAGATTCTGGCGGAGACGGGCGCCGTGCTGTTCCATGGCCCCACCACCAGAGCAAATATCAAGAAACGTTGCCCGGTCTATGAAGTATTACGAGCCGGCGGCGAAGTTGTAATTGTTACCGACGGCACCGCACCCGACCGTAGCTACGATATCTGGCGCGATATGAAGATATTCCAGGTGCTGCATCGGGCCCATGAAAATGACCCCTTGTTGGCGCCTCCTGGGCGGGTGCTGGAGATGTGCACCATTAGGGCTGCCCGCGCATTGGGCATCGACAAGATAACCGGTTCACTAGAAGTGGGTAAACGGGCCGACATTATCATCATCAACACCCAGCAGCCCCATCTAGCTCCTTTTGGCATCATGCCGGTACACCGAATCGTTTACCATGCCCAAGGGCAGGATGTGGAAACCGTCATTGTTGATGGTGAGATCATGATGGAGAACCGCCAGATGTTGGCCTGCGATGAAAAGCGCATCTTGGCCGATGCCGAAAAGGCGTTTAGCGAACTCTGTCAGCGGCTGGGAGAGGAAAAGGTGAAAGCCTTCACCGCCTACAATGACATCTACGGCCTCAGGGGATCACCCACCCCGAACCCCTATAGCCTATAGCAAGTGCTGGCGAGGTGACTGCAAAGCAAAAACCCGGAGCCTGATCAGGCTCCGGGTTTCTTCTTGGCAACTATTTACCCGATATGGTCACGCCGCTGGCTAATACGTAGGGCAGCAGGCCCATACCGTAGTCGATGCGTTCAGCAGAGATCTCTTTAATGTTCTTCAAGACTTCCGCCAGATTGCCAGAGATCATGGTCTCCGTTATCGGGTACATGATTTTGCCGTTCTCAATGTAGTAGCTGTTCTTGGCCACGCCCGAGAAGTCGCCGTTGGCGCTGGGATTACCGCCCGAGTAACGGGCCACCAAAACTCCCCGCTCCACCTGGCTGATCATCGCTTCCAGGCTCTTATCGCCCGGCTCCACTACCCAGCAACCGCCTAGATTTTTGGCCCGCTCCTGCTTGGTCTTCTTGGAGCCATATTGGCTGAGCAGGAAGCTCTTGAGCACTCCCTTCTCAATGAAGGTGGCGTTTTCCGCCGCATAGCCATCGCTGGTGACGAAGTAGCCATCGGCCATCTGGGGCGACACCGGCTGGGCTGAGATGGTCAGCTTGCTATGGGCCACCTGCTGCCCCAGCTTATCTTTGAAGGGTGTGGTACCGGCGATCATGGCCCGATCGCCCAGATAGGTGGCCATATAGTATTGGATAAAGCTGTGCATGAAATCGGGAGTGATGATCACATCACCCACAAACTTGCCCGTGAGTGGCCGGGCATCCAGATGCTCCACCGACTGCTGTAGTAACGTCTTCAGCGAGCCCCGCTCCAACAGGGGCTTTTCCAAATCGGTGAAGGCAAAACCGGTGTAGTTGAAGGAGGTGGTTTTGTCCCCATCCTTGGAAGAAAAGACCGTCGACAGGTCATACACGCCCTTGGTGGTGACGAAATCTACGCCGTTGGAGTTGATGAAATGCTCCACCGCGTGGCGGTAGGTGAAGATGGTCTCCATCAACTTGATGGCCGGGAAGAGCTCCGGCACCTGCCGTGTATACTCCTTCAGCAGTTCATACATCCGGTCGGTATCGGGCTCCTGGGGGCCGGCCGCAAACTGCTGGGGATCTTGCTTAGGAGCTATGTCATAGTCCGGATCTTGCTGCGAGGTGCTGAGGAGTTCCATCGCCGTGGCAATGGCCTCATCGATAGCCTCCTCTTCCAGCCGGTTGATAGCAATGCTACCCTTGCGGTTGTCTTTAATCACGGTGATGCCCAGGGTATTATCTTTAATCGTACGAATGAGGGTGAACTGGGTGCCCTCCAGGTTCATCTCGTACTGATAACTCTCCGTTAACTTGCACTGGTACTTATCTACCCCTGCCTGGTCCAAAGCCTTTTTGCAGTACTCGAGAGCAGCGTTCATCCTACCTACCCCCTATATTAATCTTGGTCTTGATAGCGGGGCCGCCCATTCCTACCGGGATCAACTGCTTCTTGCCGCACATGCCAGCACAAGACCATTTCATTTCATCGGAGATCATGGTCACGTTCTGCAGCACATCGAAGGCCACACCAGAAATGGTGGTGTCTTTAATGGCCCGGCCCAGTTTGCCGTTCTTGATTTCATAACCTAGTACCACGCCGAACATGAACTCACTGGTGGTATCGGCCTGACCATTGCTGGGTCTAATCAGGTAGTAGCCATCTTCAATAGAGGCAATCATGTCATCCAGCTTGCTGGTGCCCGGCATGATGGCCGTGTTGCGCATGCGAATTAGGGGTTCATCCATATACTCATAGGCCCGGGCGTTACCGGTAGGCTTCACTCCAAAGTGGCGGGCACTTTGCTTGTTGTGCATGTAGCTCTTGAGGATGCCCTGATCGATGATCACCACGTCTTCCGCCGTTGTGCCCTCATCGTCGATGTAAATGGGCATGGGGCAAGGCTTGCCGTCATAGGTATGGGC
>JAKOXL010000029.1 GCA_029781045.1 Bacillota bacterium
ACTACTCAAATCCGAATTACTCTATCTCCAAAGCTTCGAATCCGTTGAAGACTTCCGAGAGCAGCTGGAAAAGTACATAGATTACTACAACCATCGACGAATTAAGCTGAAGCTAAAAGGAATGAGCCCAGTTGAATACCGGACTCATCCCTTCGAAGCTGCTACTTAATAATCTGTCCAACATTTGGGGTGCAGATCATTGTGACAGCCCCCTTTCGTTTTAGTTGGCGTTGGCGAGTGGAGCCGGGACCGTATAGACTCGTTGTCCCATCTCCCGATCTAGCATAAACAAGCCCTTAGGGTCGGTACCAAACAGGCGATACTGATCTATGTTGTTGCGAGCGTTGTCTTCCTCTTCTACTTGTTCTTCGATGAACCACTGTAGCATCTGCACCGTCTTAAGATCGCGGGCCTCCATAGCTGCTTCCACGATCTCGTTAATGCTCTGAGTTACATATTGCTCATGGGCTAGTGTCTCAGTCAACACACCTTCTACACCGTCGAACTCAACCGGAGGTTGCTGAATGGCTTGCAATTTAACCCGGCCGCCGGCAGCCCAGACGTAGTTATAGATGATCAAGGCATGATCGCGCTCTTCTTGAGCTTGAATCTTGAACCAATGGGCATAACCCTTTAGGTTCTTTTCCTCAAGATAGGCCGACATGGACAGGTACAGGTAAGCCGAATAGAACTCCTTCTGAATCTGATCGTTCAGCATCTGCTCAACTTTCTCGGGTAACATGGTCTTACCTCCTTCAGATTATTTGTGATTAGTACTTCGCTGGCAGCCTTAGTTTTCCTGCCGCATGGGCCAAAGCTTCACACTAACTATTGTAAACAGCTGGCTTGGATGCATGCGATGCTGCTAACTGCGGCAAACTGTACATAGCATCTTGTGACAAGGAGGAAGCATAATGCAGTTGACGCAAAAAGAGATGATGTATCTCAAAGATGCAAAGTCACAGGAGGAACTGTGCATCGCAAAGTACACCAACTACAGCCAGCAAGTTTCCTGTCAGCAGCTTTCCGGTCTGCTGCGGCAGATTGCCCAGCAAGAGCAGCAACATCTGCAGACCATACAGCAAATAATGCAAGGACAGATGCCTAACGTAGGCAGCGGTGGCCAGCAGCAAGGGGGACAGCAGAGCCAGCTTTCTGCCCAAGACGGCACCAGTAGCATGACCATGCAAAGCGGTGGCAGTAGTCAAGGACAGCAAGCGCAGAGCGGACAGCAGCTGAGCACTCAGGGTCAGAATATGCAGATGGGCGGTAGCAGCCGCGGCCAGCAATTGAACGATCGCCAGATCTGCGAGGACTTGCTGACTACTGAAAAGGCCGTAGCTGGCCTCTATAATACGGCTACCTTTGAGTTTGCTAACCCGCAGCTGCGACAGGTGCTGGCCCACATCCAGCAAGAAGAGCAGAATCACGCCTATCAGCTGTATGACTACATGGCACAAAAAGGTTGGTATCAGGCCCAATAAGTTAAGGAAGAGGAGAGGGCGTTCGGTTCCTTGGCGAGCCAAAGAACTGAACGCCCTTATCTGTTTCTGTTATGGTTGACAGTGCATACTAGCTTCCTTATGCTAGCAATAACAAGTAGATTTGTAGGGAGTTAGATGATGAACGATAAATCCTTTGGGGTAATCTCAACCCAAGAACGTAGTTATGGGCTGATCGCGTTGTTGGACGCCCACTCAGAGGCTACTATTCGCAGCCTTTGGCGAGGATTGGAACTGGAGAGAATCACCGATAGCCTGCCCAGCATAGTTTGTGCCCAACCTCATATCACCCTCGGTATGTTTTCACGCCTCACCAGTCAGCTCCGGAGCCAGTTTTCGCAGCTGACTGCTTATCACTTGCCCTTCGGCGTACAGTATAGTTCGGTGGGAGTATTTCCCACTCCGGAGAGTTATACCGTGTTCCTGGCGCCGGTGGTAACTGAGAAGCTGTTGCTACTGCAGCGGGATCTGCGCCTATTGTTACAATCGGCTGATATCGAGTTGCACGAGTTCTACCGGGAGGGGAACTGGCAACCCCATAGTTCGCTGGCCTATGGACTCACGCGTGCTCAGGCGGCCAAGGTGCTGGAGTTTGGTCTTGGCTTGGATTTGCCAATAATAGGGCACGTTCACGCTCTGGGACTGGTCGAGATGATTAGGCAGGGCCCCTATGTCGTTTCCGGCTGTGAGCTAGAGCGTTGGGCCTTAGGCACGGGTGAGAAGTTGGTTACTCCTGGCTGCCCTGATCCGAAACGCTGCCTGTTTCGCTCTTTAGCCAAACGCTAGCTTTTGGGCTGAAGGGTGTGGACAAAAGCGGGATATATGTTATCATCTACTGAGTAGAGAAAGTTTCTCATTCTCAATTCGTGCAGCATGGTTTTGGGAGGCGGCAGAGATGTGGGAATCGGTGTTCATAAGTACACTGGCTGGGTTAGCCACCGGTGTTGGTGCAATACTTGTGGTTCTATTTGGACGCCCTTCACGTCGTCTTTTGTCGGTAATGCTGGGCATTGCCGGTGGACTAATGTTAGCTATATCCGTGTTTGAGCTCTTGCCGGAAGCCACTGAGTTAGGAAACCACACCACTACGGTGGTAGGGTTTATTTTCGGTGCTGGCCTCATGGCTTTGCTGGATATGGTGTTACCCCATCTACATAAGAACCTGCGGACGCCAGAGGTCGGTGCCATCGGCAACTTGGAGGGAGCTCTGCATACAGCCAGTTGCCAGGAAAGGGACAGATGCTGTGGTCAGCGCCAACCTGCCTTTGACATAGGGCAGATGGCTAATATGTACTATTGTGGCCTATTTCTGGCTATCGGCATTGGCTTACATAATCTACCAGAGGGGCTAGCTGTTGGCGCCGGTTATAGCAATAGTGCTGCCCTCGGGGCTACCATAGCCCTCAGTCTTGCTCTGCACAACATTCCGGAAGGCATGGTAACAGCGGCACCGCTGCGAGTAGCCGGAGTGAACAAGTGGTTGGTGATCGCCATCGCCACCGCTGCTGGACTAGTTACGCCGATAGGCACCTTTATAGGTGCTTTACTGACTAGTATAAGCCCCGGGTTCATTGGTATCTCGATGGCGTTCGCTGCTGGCGCCATGATCTACATCGTCAGTGATGAACTCATCCCCCAGTCCCACGAGTATCACTGCCATGCGGCTAACTTTGGCCTAGTAGCTGGGTTTATTCTGGGGTACATGCTGTAAACGAATCTGCGGTGCGAAACTGCTGGCACCTATGAAGCCGCTGGCTAATACATTAGGGTCGTTGTGCCAAGATATAGTTACGCCAAACGGATAATCCCACAGGGCCGGTGGTCATACACACAGCACTCTAGTATGATCAGCTCTGGAATATAAGAGAGCAAGGGCTGTCTTGCGACAGCCCCATTATTGTTCTTACCGTATGTTACGCCCGAGCGGTTAAAGCGCTGTCCAACTGTTTTTTCCACCGTCCACGATGGTAACGAGTGATGCTGAGTGTAAAACGTACGAAAAGATCAATGGTCATGGCGACCCACACACCGATAATGCCCCAGCCCACATATAAACTTAAGAAGTAGGCCAAGGGGAGACGAATGCCCCAGAGACCAATGGCGCCAAAAACCATAGGAGCTTTGGTGTCGCCAGCACCGCGGAGCGCTCCATTATATACGCCAGTGAGCTGCTGCGGAATCTGGGCGAGACCCATCAAAATCAGGTAATAGGCCCCCAGGTCTATAACCTCCCGCACGTTGGTGAGTAGGCCGAATACCAGTTTTGGAGTGAAAAGAAGGAAGGAGGCGGTAAAGGCGGTGAGGATCAAGCTCCACTTGGCAAGTTCACGCACATAGCGTTCCGCCAGTTTAGTGGAACCGGCGCCCATACTTTGCCCCACAAAGGCGGTGGCTGCTACGCTGAAGCCTACCGCCGGCATGTAAGAGAGGGATTCGGCAGTTAGCCCTTGTTGATGGGCGGCCAGGGCGATGTTGCCGAAACTAACCACGAGACCGGTAAGCATTATCTGACCCAGTTGCATGAGTAGGTTTTCAGCGGCAGTTGGCAGACCGATTCCCAGCAGCCTGCGCACATCGGCACCATTAATACGGACGCCCTTCAACTTGAAGACCAAGTTATCTTGACGGTAGAGCATAATATACAGTGCTAATAATGCGCCAACGGCTTGCGCTATGTTGGAAGCCCAAGCGGCACCAATAACTCCCATGGGCTTGAAGCCCAAGTTCCCAAAGATCAGGATGTAACTAAAGATAACATTGACGATATTAATGGTACTGGCAACTTGCATGGGTACTTTGGTGTTACCAGCACCGCGCATGATGGCCCCGGTGATCTGCATTATGGCCATGAAGGGTACGCCCCAAATGGCGATGCGTAAATAGTCGGTGCCAACCTCCAGCAGCTCGCCACTAGTGTTATAAAGCAAGATAAGGATTTCACGGGCAAAAAGGAACGTGACTATGGAAATACTTAACACAAGTCCTAAGGCCAAAAAAAAGGCCTGTTCCGCATAGCGTCCGGCTTGAGCACGGTCCTTGGCGCCCACGGAGCGGGCTACCATAACCGTGGTACCGGTACCTATGGCAGCGAAAAAGCCCCAAATAAGCATTGTAATACGACGCCCCAAGCCTACTGCTCCGATAGCAACAGCGCCCACTCGTCCCAACATGGCCGAGGACACCATGCCGACAGCCATTTGCAAGACATTCTCGATGGTGGCGGGCCACACCATGGCGAAGATGTTCTTACGTATTTCTTGCTGGCTGATGTCGTTAGGATCAGGTCTGGCTGTCATCTGCTCTACTGTCATTAAATTCCCTCCGGTTTCTCTCTACCTATGACCGTCAGCAACACTCCAGGCGTTGCCAAACAACAAGCAAATTCGTGTGTCCAAATGTTCTCTGTTACTTATTTAATCATAACCCCTTTCGGTGTCACAGTGCAATTGTTGCCTCTTGGGCCGTGTTAAGAAAATGTCTTTTCTCCTTCTCATCAGGGAGGATATTGGATATGCTGGGAGAAAGATAATTATAACGCTTAGTAAATGTAAGCCAATTAGGTAGAGGAGGTAAGGAAATGGAAAAATACGTCTGCATCCCCTGTGGCTATGTGTACGATCCCCAAGAAGGTGACCCGGATAACGGCATTGAGCCCGGTACTCCCTTTGAAAATCTTCCAGATGATTGGGTTTGCCCCCTCTGCGGCGCCGATAAGTCCCTTTTTGAAAAGCAAGAGTAAGAGCTAGCTACAGGGCTGTCTCGGCAAGACTGAGACAGCCCCTTCATTTTGCAGTCGTGAGAAAGGAGTGCCCTAGTGAACAGGACAGCAGTTCAAGTCTCCCTTTTAGACATGGTAATGTGCGTCTCTCGTACTACAGACTTAATTAGCCCTGTGGTGGCCGACCATCAAAAGCGGGTAGCATATTTGGCTGCACGCCTAGCGGGTGCCGTGGGGCTAGATAGACAGCAGCAAAGGCAAGTGTTTGCCGCTGGGGCGCTACACGATATTGGTGCGCTTTCTCTAAGTGACCGTCTATCCGCTCTAGACTTTGAGGTGCAGCATACGGCTTTGCATTCGCAAGTAGGCGCCACCCTCTTGCGCTCCTATCAACAGTTGGCTCCCATCGCTGACCTAGTGCTGCATCATCACACCTATTGGGATAACGATAAAGATAAGAAAGCCCCTTTGGGAGCTCAACTGGTGCACCTGGCTGACCGCATCGATGTACTCTTGCGTCATGGCAGTGATAACTGTCTTCTCTTGCAAGTGGACAGCGTGTGTCAACGAATCAAGGCTGTGGCGGGACGCATGTTTGATCCGGAACTGGTGGAGGTTTTTCTTGACTTGGCTCGGGAAGAAGCTCTATGGTTGGATTTACAGCCAACCATGATTGACATCGTGTTGTCACGTCATGTTAATCACGATAATGTGACCCTCGATTTAGAAGGCTTGCTGAGTTTTGCTCAGCTGATCGGGCATGTCATCGACTTCCGCAGCCGCTTTACTGCCACCCATTCGGAAGGTGTGGCCGCCACTGCTGAGGCGCTAGCTGAGGCCCTAGGGTATGATCCGGAGCATTGTCGCGAAATTCGGGTGGCCGGCTATCTTCATGATTTGGGGAAGCTGGCGGTGCCCAGCAACCTACTGGAGAAACCGGGTGCCCTTACACCTGCCGAGTATGCCACCATCAGGAGCCATACATATTACACCTACCGTAGCTTAGAAGTGGTGAGGGGGCTGGAGCAGATTGCCGGCTGGGCTGCATACCATCATGAACGGCTTGACGGCAAAGGCTATCCCTTCCGTTTGACTGCGGATGAGCTGGGGCCGGAGGCTCGTCTCATGGCAGTGGCTGATATCTACACCGCGGTTAGTGAAGATCGGCCGTACCGCCGCGGAATGGAAAGAGATGCGGTCCGACGGGTGCTGCAGAAGATGGTGCTCGACGGGGCATTGGATGGCAACATTGTGGAGTGTCTGTGTGACAATATTGCACGGGTTGAAGAAGCGCGGGTTACGGCTCAGCGGCAGGCTGTAAAGCGCTACGAGGAGTTCTGGGAGAACGTCAACCAAAACACCTACATCTACCGCAATCGATCTATTAGCAGCTAATACCAGAGGGCGACGCCGGCGAAAACACTACCGCATCGTTCCACCTGGTGTTCAACTGCCACTAGTCTTATCTCCAATAACGGTTGTTGGCGCAAGCGGAAGACCTCTTCCACCATGCTTGTTGCTCTCTCCTCGGCTTCTTGTTTGCTACAATAGCCTGAACACTCCATTATTACACCGCAGCCGCATTCCGCTGGTATCCCTACCGCTACGGCTGCGGCTATTTCTTGTCCCGGCTCCTCACTTGCGATGCTAGCATGGACGACAGAAGACCAGCAGGTCTTGGGTGACAACTAGCTTTTCTGCACGTGCGGCACCTGGAGGTAAGATGGTGTTCACCCGCAAGAGATTGAGATCAGCCATGCCAGCCCTTACCAAAGCACTGTCAAAGGCGGCTGCAGGATTATCGGCTTCTCCCCAACCGACCCCTAAAGTATAGCGCACAGGAATCTGCAATATCATCGCCTCCCGCAAGTTCTAATACCGTAAAATATGTGTTCACTGGCCCAGTGGTGTAGTTGGCTGTTCATCATACTTACACCTTCTGGGCCATATGATTAGGCAAGCAGTGAAAAAGAGCAGGGCTAGGAGGGGGAGCTATGCGGCAAAAGGGAAGACATGCGTTGATACTTGCCACATACCTCTTTCTAGCCATGTGGTTTGCCTACTATCGGGAACTATGCCTTCTTCTAGTTGCCCTCGATCGGCAGCTGGTGCGCCCCTTGGCTGTTCCTGCCTGGAGTCAGCCCACCGTAACTGAGCATCCTTTTAGTCGTCCAGTCGCTGGGCCCCTTCCTTGGGAAGATGACCCGGCCTTCCAGGAGCTGTGTGCCTTGCACGGAGCTCACATTCGCATGGGCGCCTATGCCACCACCTTGCCGGACCCACACCCGGGCGAAGAGCACAACTTTAAAAGGGCCGCCGAGCTGGTGGCTGGACACGTGATCCAACCCAATGAAGTATTCTCTATGCTACAGGACATCGGTCCCTTTGATGCCAGCAAAGGCTTCCGGGAAGGACTGGTGTATGTGGGCGGGCGCGTGGTGCGTGGTATGGGGGGTGGTGTTTGCAAGGTGGCTACAACGCTTTACAACGTGGCGATTCTGGCTGATCTACCAATTGTGGCCCGCCGCAACCATAGTATGTTGGTGCCCTATGCCAATCCGGGGCAGGATGCCACCGTCTCTAGTCCAAGCATCGATCTCAAGTTCAAGAATGATACAGGGCACCCCATCGTCATTTGGGCCGACACCGTCGATTACACCCTTTATGTGGCCTTCTACGGTCAGCGGGTTCCACCTGATGTGGTCTGGCACCATGAGGTGCTACAGGTACAAGAGCGGCCAGTGATACGCCGCTTCAACCCCCAGCTGGCCCCTGGCGAAGAGAGAATTATGATCCCTGGGGCCGAAGGTATTGCTGTTAAATCGTGGGTAGAGCTGCGCTACCCCGATGGCCGGACCGCTAAGCGTGACCTCGGAATCGATTGGTATCGCCCCATGGCCCGCATAATAGAATATGGGCCCCCAGAGAAGTAGGCCAGGATAGGGGAGCCATGTGCGCTTTCCTATTGGCCCTCTACGCCGCCGGCCTTTTGGGCATTGCTCCTCTCTTTGGAATGGTCTTGGCTTAACCGCAGGGTCGCCGTTGGGTGCCCCTTTTTTGTTGCCGTGCCTAGAGATCCAGTGCTATAATGGAAACGTTGGTGACTGACTGGTCAGTCAGTAGACCAGCGGCGGGCACCCCAGTAGGGCGCCGGGAAGGGAGTGGACCTTATGCTGAAACTAGCTCGCTACTTAAAGCCCTACCTTTTGGCAGTAGTGGCAGTAGCGATTCTCGTGTTTTTACAGTCCATATCGCAATTATATTTACCTAACCTAATGAGCGAAATTGTAGACGTGGGCATCGTTAGCGGAGACAGCAGCTTCATTTTGCGTGTTGGCGGACGCATGCTGTTAGTGGCGGCGCTGGGTGCAGCCTGTACCATTGGCGCCAGCTATCTGTCGGCCCGTACTTCGGCGGCTTTTGGCAGCGACCTGCGCCTGCGTATGTTTGAGAAGGTTTCCGCCTTCTCCTTGAGTGAGTTCGATAGAATTGGTACTGCTTCTCTAATTACACGCACCACCAACGACATCATGCAGATGCAACAGGTGGTGGTCTTCGGGCTGCGCATGGCGCTGATGGCACCGATGATGTTGATTGGCGGCATTGTTATGGCTGTCTCCACCAATCCTGGGCTAACCATGTCATTGGCTGCCGTTATTCCCGTACTAGCATTAATAATGGCGTTGGTGGGCGGAAAGGGAATGCCCTTGTTTCGGGCTATGCAGGCCAAACTTGACACCCTTAACCGGGTGCTGCGCGAACACCTTACCGGTATTCGTGTCATCCGGGCTTTCAATCGGGGTGCCTATGAGGAAAGGCGTTTCGATGAGGCCAACTACGACTTAACCCAGACCGCCATTCGCGTCAACCGTCTAATGGCAGTTGTTCAGCCTATCTTCCTTCTGCTTTTTAACTTTATGGCCCTGGCCATTCTGTGGTTTGGTGGGCTACGGGTAGACCAGGGCGGCTTGCAGGTGGGTAACCTAATGGCATTTATCCAGTACGCCATGCAGATTCTAAGTTCTCTCGTTATGCTTTCTATGATGTTTGTAATGTTGCCTCGAGCCTCCGTGTCAGCCAACCGCATCAATGAGGTGCTAGACATGGATCCAGAAATTGTTGATCCACCAGTGGCAAAAGAGCCAGAGCGACGAGGGGTGCTAGAGTTTAAAGAGGTAACCTTTAGTTACCCGGGAGCGGAGCAGCCGGCACTGAAAGACATTTCTTTCAAGGCTGAACCGGGACAAGTGACAGCCATAATAGGCGGCACCGGCTCGGGCAAAAGTACCCTTTTGAACCTGATAGTGCGCTTCTACGACGTGGATGCGGGCGGCGTATATGTGGATGGGGTGGACGTACGCCAGCTGACGCAGGCTGACCTGCGGTCGCGCATAGGCCTGGTGCCGCAGACGGCTGTGCTATTCTCGGGCAGTGTGGGGGAGAACATCCGGTACGGTAAGACCGACGCCAGTGCTGAGGAAATAGAAGAGGCTGCCCGTATTGCCCAGGCCAGTGAGTTTATTACCGGTATGCCGGAGGGCTTTGAGGCCGCCATAGCTCAAAGCGGTACTAACCTTTCCGGCGGCCAAAAACAACGACTCTCTATCGCGCGCGCCTTGGTGCGCAGGCCCGAGATCTATTTGCTCGACGACAGTTTCTCAGCCCTCGATTACAGAACCGATGCCAGACTGCGAGCCGCCTTAAGGCGAGATACAGCACAAGCCACTGTCGTTATTGTGGCCCAAAGGGTGAGCACCGTAATGGATGCGGACCAGATTATCGTGCTGGATGAGGGACGCATTGTGGGTAAGGGGCGCCATCAGGAACTACTGAAGAGCTGCGCTGTCTACCGCGAAATTGTGGCGTCGCAGCTGGCAGAGGAGGAATTGGCATGAGGCAGCAGCAACCTGGGCAGCAGCCGGCCGCCAGCGGTCAGAGCCACCGGAGACCGCGCATAGGGGTAGGAGGGGGGCACCACGGCTTTGGGCGCCCCGTCGAGAAGGCGAAAGACTTTAGAGGCACCTTGCGCCGCCTGGTGCGATATGTACGGCCCCACTATAAGCAAATGATGGTGGTGTTCGTGATGGCCATTTTGAGCACCGCCGCCAACTTGGCCAGCCCTAAGATCATGGGCAAAGCCATCACTAAGCTCTTTGCTGGTGCCATGGAGAAGCTACAGGGCGTGCCCGGGGCAACCATCGATTTCGCCTATGTGGGGCGGATTCTCATCATATTAGCTGGTCTCTATCTGTTCAGTTCCCTTTTCAGCTATTTACAGCAGATAATGATGGCCTCTGTGGCCCAAAAGACCGTCTATAACTTGCGGCGAGATGTAAACGCCAAGTTGGGCCGACTTCCTTTGAAATTCTTCGACTCCCACACCCACGGCGAAATCCTAAGCCGCGTAACCAACGATGTGGACAATATCAGCAGCACCTTGCAGCAGAGTATTATTCAAATGCTTACGTCTGTCGTCACCCTAATTGGTGTGGTGGTGATGATGCTGACCATTAGTTGGCAGCTAACCCTGTTTACCCTGATAACGATCCCGCTATACGTGCTTGTCACCGGTTTGGTGGCCTCCCGTTCGCAGAAGTATTTCGCGGCGCAACAGCGTAGTTTGGGCGAACTAAATGGCCATGTAGAAGAGATGTACGCAGGCCACCGCGTCATAAAGGCCTTCGGGCGGGAGCAAGCCTCAGTGGCTAAGTTTAAGGAGATAAACGAGCAGCTATTCGGGGCCGCCTGGCGAGCCCAGTTCATTTCTGGCGTCATTATGCCCCTGATGAACATGGTCAACAACCTGGGCTACGTGCTCATTTCTGTGGTAGGTGGCATTTTCGTCACCAAGCAAACTTTGGAGTTGGGCGATGTGCAGGCTTTTATCCAATATGCCCGCCAGTTCACCCAGCCCATTATGCAAACGGCTAATATTGCTAACGTGCTCCAGTCAACGGTGGCTTCGGCTGAGCGGGTATTTGAACTACTGGATGAAGGGGAAGAAGTGCCCGACAAAGAGCCGCCAGTGATCATTGAACAGCCGCAGGGCAAAGTGGTTTTCCAGGGTGTCAAGTTCGGCTATAGCCCAGATAAGCCACTAATAACGGATATGAATATCGATGTTCAGGCCGGCCAATCCATTGCTATTGTGGGCCCCACCGGGGCAGGGAAGACCACTCTGGTAAACTTGCTTATGCGCTTTTATGAAATCGATGGCGGTAAGGTCACCATTGATGGCCAAGATATCCGTGACCTACGGCGCGGCGATCTACGTAGCCTCTTTGGTATGGTTCTACAAGACACCTGGCTCTTTAACGGTACCATCCGCGATAACATTGCCTACGGTCGTCCTGATGCCAGTGAAGAGGAGATTGTGCAGGCTGCTAGGGCCGCCCACGCCGACCACTTCATTCGTACTCTTCCCGATGGCTATGACACCGTCATCAATGAGGAGGCCTCTAACATTTCCCAGGGTCAAAAACAGTTGCTCACCATTGCGCGCGCTGTCCTAGCAGATCCGGCCATCTTGATCCTAGACGAGGCTACTAGCAGTGTCGACACCCGTACTGAAGTGTTAATACAGGAGGCCATGGCCAAGCTTATGCAGGGTCGTACCAGCTTTGTTATTGCCCATCGCTTGTCCACCATCCGTAATGCCGACCTCATTCTAGTGATGAATGAGGGTAACGTCATCGAGCAGGGAACCCACGAGCAGTTGCTGGCCAAGGGTGGCTTCTATGCAGAACTCTACAACAGCCAGTTTACCAGCAACGGAGTAGCTTAGACACGAAGAAGCCTGTGAAGTGACGCATGACTGCAAGTTTGGAGCCTGCTAAGAGGGTATCGGCAAGCTGGGCAGGTCATGCTTGTGTCCAATCACACTTAAAACGAGAAGCGCCTGAAGAGTGGGCGCTAGCAGTGCAGGTTTTCTCTCCTGACTCACCCCTAGTTGGTCAGGATACCCTCCCTATTGTGTCCCTGGGAGGAGCTTTGACTTGTGAATAGGGCTGCGAGAATGTCTCGCAGCCCTATTGCTATATGGTTTAGGATTTATCTAACAGCGAAGATGGCTCTTCTCTACATGCTCATTTCTTCTAAAGCTTGGCGTACGATGTTGGCAGGGATGTTAGGAGCCCGACGGGTGCGGGCGCGCAGGCGGTGCCGATGATCAAGGTTGATGGTGGTGCGAGCGTTGATGATGTGGTAATGCATTCCGGTACCGGGGATAGGGATACCGGGGCCAGTGAAGCGGTTAATGGCATGAGCGTGGCGGCGATCAAAAGAAGTTAAGGTGCGAACGCGATGAACATGGGTGCCATTGGATAGCACAACTGCGCGGTCAGTGATGTTCAAGACAAGATGCCGATGATCGCGTTCTACCGTGGTAAAACGGGCCAGGCCATGGGTATGGCCATTTCGCAGTCTGATTGCCATCTGTCAATCACCTCCTACTGTCTAGCATATGTTGGGTATAACTTTAGGTGTTACAGAACAAGCCTACAGTCTTTCATGCTAACGGTATAATTTAGCAATTAGCATAAGGCGTAACCAACAGCAAATGGGGAAGACTGCTAAGTGAGTAAGATCTAAAAGGAGGAGCTAGCTAGATGCACAACAGTCATTTGGCACCCCATGAAATGCTGGATTTGCACGAACTGATAGGCATGAAAAACGTACGCGCTGCCAAGTCGGCGGCCATGATGAACATGGTAACCGACCCCCAGTTGCGCAACTTCCTGCAACAAGAAGTGCAGACCGCTACGCAACATGCCCATCAGATTCAGAGCCTGTTAAGTGGTGTAACGACAGGAGGTAGGTATTAGTGCAACAACTAGGTAATACGAACTATGGTTCAACTATGAATACCCAACCCTTGAACGACCAGCTGATTGCCGGCGATCTACTGAGCTCAGTCAAAGCTGGTATCAAAGCTACCGCTGCTGCCCTCACGGAAACCGCAACGCCGGAGGTGCGCCGCACCCTAGAACAGCAGCTGCAACAGGGGCTCAATTTCCATCAGCAGCTTACCAACTTCATGATGCAGAAGGGCTGGTACAAGCCCTATGATGTGCAGGCCATGATTCAAGGTGATTTGCAGCAGACCCAACAGATTCATCAGCAATTAGGTGAATCGATGCAGTATCATCAGCAGTTTGGTTCAAGTTACACCCAACCCCAATATGGACAAACCCAGTACATCCAACAGCAGTATAGGCAATAGCAAAATAGCAGGGGCTCGCAGCCGATAATGACTGCGGGCCCCTGCTCATTCTACATTAGCCGTTGGAGACATCTTGAGGAAAGACGGCTAGCTCCTCTCGCACTGTGCTAAACATATTGCCATCCCAGCTGAGATAGTCTTGAATATAACCTAGGGTGTCGGCGGCGAAGGTGCCGTAAACTCTGGTCAAAGCCAGGAGGCTACATACACCACTACTTTCATCAAGAACAACGGGAATAGCCATAATAAACGGTCCCACATTGGCCTCGGTAGGCTGCTTAAGAGTCCCGTCGGGGTTGTAAAGATCAGCCGCGGCCGGGTCTAGGCTCACGTCAATTCTATACTGCTGCCCATGCCCGTTCTCAACCACCACCGTGAAGCCATCGACGTAGTAGGCGCGGAACTGACGACTAACTTCATACCGTTCTCCGGAGAAGAGCAACCGCAGCCTACTATTGACAAAAGAGTATATGTAAGTGAAAACAAAACCGCCACTACCACCCGACTGAATACTGACTTTAATATCCAATACTCCATCGCCAGTAAAGTCACAGAGGTAAATAGTGGGCTCATACCCCATGTTTTCCGGCAGAGCCACCTGGGTGATACGTCCTGTCATTCCGTTTTGGATCAGCAGAGTAATGTCTTGAATAAAGGGGCTATCCTCAGTTCTCACACCTGTTAGCCAAACTCTATCGGCTACGCCGTCGCCGGTAACATCTCCAGTGCGGCTCACAATAACTTCTGGTGCACCACTTGACTTCACTTAAACTCCCCCCTCCATAAGCCTTGCTGTTGCATATTATGCTTTGGAGAAGAAAAAGGGGAGAGATCAGCCGTAGAAGAATGTACCCATTTAGAGTAGCTTCAAGATAAGTCTATTCTATGCGAGTCAGAGAACGGTCTATTGGTCAGCCGCATCCTTCTCGCCCTGGTTCCGGGTTCCATTGCAGTTACCCACGCCCTCTTCCATCCATTACTGTAGCTCACGCTACAGGGTGCAATAGAAAAGGTTGCTCTTCCTAGTTGCCTCAGTGTTGCCTAACTCTTGTTGCTAGGAGGGCCATATGCAGCAAAGCTGATACGACGATCATGACTTCTTTAACCGTCATAGACAGATGGCCCGCTCTGTGAATGGCTTAAGATGGAGCAGGGTAGTGGCATGAGAGGAAACAAGAGGCATGTGGCGGGCGTTTTCTGGACGTTCGCACATGCCTTTACTCATGGTTGCAACGACGAGCTGCGACCTTAGGCTTACCAGCGTGCTAGGAGGCTTGGTCTTGCAGCTTCGGAGGTAGATCAACTATATATCATGGTATTACACCTTCTGGAGATATACCGCATATCTTATAGAGCAGGATTACTCTGGAAAAGGGGGGACTAGTGTGCCTAGAAACAAAGCTCCACGCTTGAATGTTTGCAGAAACCTAGTTCTCGATCACAGCTTTGAGGAAGGTTTACGCAATTGGGGTGTTTCTGGTGACGTCACCTATTACTCGGGTCAGCCTTTTACCGGGAACCAAAGCTTGCACATGAACTCCGGGGCGGCCAGCCTGTTCCAGAACGTGTCCCTAGCTGGAGTGGGGCGCCGACCTCTATTCCTCAGCTTCAATGTGCGTGGTTCCCAGGGGGCTGCCGACCTCATAGTTGATGTTATCTGGCTAGATCGGAGCCTACGGGTCCTTGGTGTTGGCCAGCACATGTATATTGGGGCAGAAAACTTCACTGGAGAACTTAACGCTCCGTTGACCTTCTTTGAGATAACTGACTTGCCACCTACACAGGCAGCCTACGCCAAGCTGGTGTTTAGCAAACAGGAGGGGGCCGTTGACAGCTATATCGATATTGACCAGGTGATCCTTGCTCCCATTCATTCCATCAACTTGGTGCAGAACCATGGTTTTGAACGGGGTTTGTTAATGTGGAACCCAACCAACTTCATCGCGGGCTTCAGCTTCCCACTTGAAGGTGGCGGCTTTGCTCGCGGCCAGGGCGATGGCTTGCTGACGCAAGATGTCTATATTGCCAATCAACCGCCGAGATCATCCTATTTGTTAAGCTTTGCTCTCAGCATACCGGAGGCTGTAGCCGTCGAAACTACCGTACGTGTGCAATGGTTGAATAGCGATGGTACCGTGATATCCGATGGCCTAGTGTTTTTCATCCCCTCCGCCTCGCTTCTGAATCGACAAGCCTACCTTACCTACGTGGCGGTTACTAGTCCAGCACCTCTAGGGGCTGTCAGAGCCCGAATCAGGTTTGAAAACCAAGGCGCGGGATTGTTTGAATATAGAATAGATCAAGTACTGTTTGCGAGAATCAGCCTGTCTAACCTGGTGCAAAACTCGAGCTTTGAAAACGATCTTACTAGTTGGGATTCCGATGGTGTTAGTGCCACCAATATGCCAACTGCTTATGAAGGGAGCTGGGTTGCCAGTATACCTGCCACTGGTGGCTCTTTATCGCAACAGGTCCCGCTTCTCCGGGCGACTGGACGCTGCTACCTGCTCAGCTTTGCTCTCAAGGCTACCAGTGAAGAAGAAGAGGCCGCAGATGCGGTTCTACTGGCCAGAGTAATATGGGTAGACCGATTTGGCAGAGAGCTTGGTTTAGGCTTGGGTTTTGTTGCTCGTGTTGGCGTCACTGAAAGCGAAGATGCGACCTGGTCTGTCTTTGCTGCTATTACCGAACCAGCACCACCGGGCACTGTAGCAGCCAAGTTGCAGTTCAGCATGCCCGAATCGAGCGCTAGTCTCGAACTGGATCATGTGGTGTTTACCCGACTGTAAGTTGTTCTACCGGAAACGGGATTATCTAGTACCATTTCCATGTCTAACAACAAAGTGAGGCACGTTGCATGCAACGTGCCTCAAATCCTTTCTATGCTAATTCTCAACGGTGTAACCAGCATCTGCAACAGCAGCTACCATAGCCTCACGGGTTACTTTGCCTTCTTCGTACTGCACCTGTACTTGGCCCGTGGTGAGATCCACATCCACATTATGAACTCCATCCAGATCGGTCAGTGCGCGAGCAACTGCTCGCCGGCAATGGCCTCAGCTCATGCCCCTCACTTTCAAAGTGATGCTCTGCATTTTCTCACCTCCCGCTGAGCTTGTCTACTATAATTATATCTTATGCGAGTGGGAAATAAAGCCAAAGTGGTGGCAAATGGCAAGATTTTCAGCGAGGCGCAGAGAGATGCAATGGCCCGAAGGAACCGGGTCGAGTAGGTGTAGTCTTTCAGTAATAGTCTTTCACTAAGATGTTCGGTGAGAAGAGCGAAGCGCCGAGACGAAAGGTTGCAAGAGACTACCAAATCCACACGGGTTTGGGCTGAGATAGGGACGCAGCAGGAAGGCGTTGGGGCCTCTCCGGTTTGATACCTCGGAGTACGATCGGGGCGAACTCATGGCAGAAAATTCGCGAACTATTATGTTAAGGATTTCTGTTCTTCGCAGGAGAATGTTGCTAGTGCTGAAAGGCAGCGTCAACGATTGCGCCAGGTAAGTGACGAGCGATGGATCGTCGTTGGTGTCAAATTTGCATGTTGCTGGTTGCGATTGGAAAGACTACGAGAACGGAGTTGGGTAGTGCGCGAATATGGCTCTATGCCGGAATCTGAAAAGGAGGGCAAAGCAGTGAGCGAACACATCAACAACCGGGAGTATCGCAAACAGGTGTTGAAGCAGATTATTCGGCAATTGCATGAGGGTAAGTCGGTGGAGGAGGTAAAGGGGCAGTTCGAGAAGACCTTTGCTGGTGTGTCGGCTATGGAGATCGCTGAGGTAGAGCAGGCGTTGGTGGCTGAGGGGTTGCCCGTTAGCGAGATTCAACGGCTGTGCGACGTGCACGCTGCTGTGTTCAAAGGCTCCATTGAGGAAATCCATCAGCCAGTAGATCCCAGCCAAATTCCTGGTCATCCCGTGAATGTGCTTAAGCGGGAGAATCGTTACATCGAAAAGATAATTGCCGACCGAATCAAGCCTAATTTGGCCAAGCTACCTAACGCTGAGGCCTTTGCTGCTCTGCAAGAGGGAGTGCAAGAACTTGCCGACATAGAGGCCCACTATGTGCGTAAAGAGAACTTGCTTTTCCCCTATATGGAGAGGTACGGCATTGTTGCGCCTCCGAAAGTGATGTGGGGCGTGCATGATGAAATCCGCGCCCAGCTAAAGGAAGTGCAAGCCATGATGAGGGACCATGGGCCATCGGCGTCCGCCCTCAAGGAGAAAACGGAGGCTCTGGTGCAGAAAATACTAGACATGATCTTCAAGGAAGAGAATATTCTTGTGCCCATGCTTATGGAACACTTGACCATCGATGAATGGCGAAGTATAGCGGCAGAAAGCGCTGAGTTGGGTTACATGATTGCAGATGTTGCCAAATGGGGTTTGCCTCAAGATGCCACGGTGCCAGAAGGGGCGGAGGAGTTGGAGGCACCTGCCCCTGGCAGCATTAACTTGCCCAGCGGTGTGTTGAAGGTGGACGAACTCATTGCCATGCTCAATACATTGCCCTTTGATATTACCTTTGTAGATAAGGATGGCATCGTGCGGTATTTCTCCGAGAGCAAGGAACGCATCTTCCCACGGGCTAGAGCGGTCATCGGGCGCCATGTTGTGAACTGCCATCCGCCGGCCAGCGTACACATAGTGGAGAAAGTCGTGGAAGACTTACGCAACGGCCGTAAGGAGCATGAAGACTTCTGGATTAAGCTGCGTGACCAGTATGTTCTTATCCGTTACTTCGCTGTGCGTAACGAAGCGGGAGATTTTCTGGGCGTTCTCGAGGTATCGCAAGATATTAAGCCCATTCAGGGAATTACAGGCGAAAAGCGATTGCTTTCCGATTAGTTTTGTTGAGTAGCAGAAGAGAGGGGGTGCCGCAAAACACCCCCTCATTCTTTGTGATCCCGAGGGTCATGGCCATGAACAAGCTGCTTAACAGCGTAAGGGGAAGATCGATTAGACTGATTAAGTCCCTTGCTACGCACTTCTCGCAGGTATAATATTAAACTTAGGCTTTAATGAGAAGGGCGGAAGTGTTATGCAGACAGTGATTGCGGGGTCGCCCTGGCAGCGTTTCCGGGCCAGGTTTGTTGGCGACCGTCAGTTTTACAAAGCAGTGTTGAGCCTGATTGTACCAGTAATTATCCAGAACATGGTTTCCAATGTGGTCAACCTATTGGATAATGTTATGGTTGGCTCCCTTGGCACAGTACACATGTCGGGAGTGGCCATTGCCAACCAACTAATGTTTGTTTTCCATTTGGCCATTTTCGGGGCCATTTCCGGTGCGAGTATCTATGGGGCTCAGTTTGCTGGAGCAAAGGATTGGGATGGTTTCCGGCAGGCCTTGCGGACAAAACTGGTTGTCTCGCTGGTCATTGCGGCCTTAGCCATAGTTGTATTCTCGCAAGGTGCAGATACCCTGATTTCCTTCTACCTGCAAGGCGAAGGAGATAGCGCCGACGCCGCTGCCATGCTGCATTATGGAAAGCAATACTTGATGATAATGCTTTGGGGTCTTATACCTTTTGCCTTGACACAGTGCTATAGTGGTGCTCTCCGCCAAGCTGGAAAGACCTTCTTGCCAATGGTCTCCAGTTTGGCAGCAGTGATGGTGAACCTTTTTCTTAACTATGTGCTCATCTTTGGGAAGTTGGGGTTGCCAGCGCTAGGAGTAGAGGGGGCCGCCATCGCAACAGTGGTTAGCCGGTTCGCGGAATTGGCAATTGTGACCCTGTTCTCTCATGGAGACCTTAAGCGATACCCCTTTATGGCGGGCGTCTACCGGCCTTTTTACATCGACAAGCAGTTAGCCAAGAATGTTGCTATCAAGGGTATTCCTCTTTTTACTAATGAATTCTTGTGGTCTTTAGGTATGGTGACTTTGACTCAGATTTACTCTACTCGGGGTTTGGTGGTTGTTGCTGGTCTCAACATCGCCAGCACTGTTGGGAACCTCTTTAACGTGTTTTTCTTGTCCATGGGAACGGCAGTCGCTGTTATGATAGGACAATCCCTAGGGGCTAATGATACAGAACTGGCGAAGAAGCAGATCTGGCAACTTATCTTCTTTGGAGTCAGTATAAGCCTAGTGGCGGCGACTACTTTGGCTATCAGTGCGGGGCCTATCACGCAAATCTACAATACGGAAGCGGAAGTGCGCCGGCTGGCGGTAGCATTTATGCGTACCAATGCTCTTTACATGGCCTTCCATACGATCGCTCATTGCTGCTACTTCGCCTTACGATCAGGGGGCAAGACGTTTATCACGCTCTTGTTTGATAGTGTATATACATGGTTGGTGGTTGTGCCCTATACTTACTTCATGGTGAACTACACCACCTTAGGCGTGACAACACTCTATCTATTATGCCATTTGACTGATCTGGCTAAAGCCATCTTGGGTATAGTGGCAATCGGCACGGGCTTCTGGGCCCACAATCTGGTGGGCAAGGACCCGGCTAAAGCCGTAGCAGAATAAGATCGATGACAGCGGGACTGGGAGCTAACCAGTCCCGCTGTTTTACAGGATTCGGCGCCCATCTTGCCGAATGAAGAGTTGGAGCATTGGTGAGGATTAGAATAATCCCCACGCTGTGGTATAGGCAAGAAGAGGAGGTATCAGGGTGTGGATTTAGGAGAGTTTGCAATTGGCCTGTTGACCTTCTGTCCGGGTGGAATGGGACGCTATGAGAAAGATTGAAGGTTTTCCTCAGAAGTGCGGTCTTGGGCAGCCTGTGGCCAGCATTACTCAACGGCAAGCTGCCCTGTGGAATTTGCAGCAGTTAGGGTTAATTAACCCGTATGCCAGTGCTTTGGAGGCGGTGCGGGCGGTGGTGGCGGTGCAAGCGCAGGATTCGGTGGCGGCCGCATGCGCCGTAGCCCCGCGGACTGCCGAGGAATTCAAGTTGCAGGCCACGCTGCCTCCAGAGAGTGGATTAGTGCGCATGTGGACGGTACGAGGCACCCTACATCTGGTGCCAACAGAGGAAGCGGGTTACCATCAGGCGGCAACAGTGGATGAATGGTTTAGCCGCTGGGGTAAGTTTCTAGACAAATACCTGCCTGTTCCCAGAGAGCAGGTTAGGCAAGAGCTGTATCCGCAGATTGCGGCCGTTCTTGAGGACAAACCTTTGAGCTACCAAGAGATTGCAGCGGCAGCTGGACTAACAGATCCTTATATTAGGTTACTCCCGCATCTTATGAAGGATTTATGCTATATGGGATTGTGCGTACGAGGTTTTCGTGATGGGCACCGTGCCCTTTACATGCGGGCCAACTACCCGCAGAAAGAAGGATTACGGACGCGGGACGCTCAGCTTTGGCTGCTGCGGCGATTTGTGGAATGTTATGGCCCGGTGACTATAGCAGATATGGTCTACTGGTCGGGCTTGCGGGTCCCCGTGGTGAAGGAACTGGTGCAAGAGTTGGCCAGCCAAGTGGTTGTTGTTAGCATCGCGGGACAGGATAGTCGGGCCTTGCTCCTAGCGGAGCAGCTTGATGCTTTACTATCTCAGAAGGCAGATGAAGAACTGCCCGAACGCTATTTGCCCGCCTTTGATGTGCTATTGCTGGGTTATAGGGACAAGAGTCGTTTTCTGCAAGAGCGATTTGTACGACGTGTCTTCCTCTCAGCTGGCCGAGTAGCTCCCACCGTATTGCTCGACGGTCGGGTGGTAGGAACCTGGCGACGAGGAGAAGCCGGAATGGAGATAAACTGGTTTGAGCAATGACGCATTCTAACGGATATTTGGTGGCTCCTTGAAGCGCCGTTCTTTCCGAGACCTACTCATAGAGGATTATGCAGATAGCATAGACTGGGAGCGATATCCTGGTGATAGGTTAGTCAGCGATTATTAATTCTTTGTAGTAGATGTTAGTACCAAGAAACTGTTGACAGGGTTAGATGATTGCTATACACTATCGATAACTTAACAAACAAAACCTCACTCTCGCCGGTGAGGTAGAGGCGCGGTATTTAAGAGTCCTTGGTGGAGCCTGAGAAGCAGTGAGGCCAGGGAGGGCGAAGTGCCGCCGAAGCGATCGCATCCTCAAGTGCGGTTAGCTGGGGTTGCAGTGAGGAACTGCATCACTGTCTCAGTTAACAGTCCCGGTTAGCTGAGTTGAGCTACTTCATTTAGGGAAAGTGGGGAGGTGTAGGGTTATCTACGACCTAAGCATCGCCTTAGGTCTTTTTGTTTGCCTGAAAACAACGAGCTAGAACATAAGCTGCTGTAACAGAAACTGAGTGACTGAAAGGAAGGAAGCAAGAATGAGAAAGAACTTGTTGCGAGCTCTAGCCTTGGCTTTGGCTCTTATGACTGTGATGACTGGGTGCGGAAATCGAGATGAAGGTGTATTTCGGGTAGGAATGGAGGCCGGTTATGCCCCTTTCAACTGGACACAATTGGATGATGCTAACGGGGCGGTTCCTATTGAGGGCACTGCCGAATACGCTGGTGGTTATGATGTGGAAATCGCCAAGCGCATTGCCGCCGGCTTGGGAAAAGAACTGGTAGTTGTCAAAACCGAGTGGTCTGGTCTAGAAATGGCTTTAACTTCCGGCAAGATAGAT
Organism: Bacillota bacterium; assembly: GCA_029781045.1. Taxonomy (GTDB): domain Bacteria; phylum Bacillota; class UBA994; order UBA5500; family UBA5500; genus UBA5500. The sequence continues at coordinate 22,028 of JAKOXL010000029.1, forward strand.
GCTATCATCGCCGGTATGTCACCAACGGCCGATAGGGCTCAGCGTATTGACTTTACAGATAGCTACTACGAGTCGGATCTGGTGCTAGTGGTTAAGAACGGTGGCCCCTATACTAATGCCACCACTCTAGCTGACTTTGCCGGGGCTAAAGTGACGGCGCAGATGGGGACCTTCCACTATACTGTCATCGACCAGATTCCAGGTGTGGATAAGCAACCAGCTATGGATGATTTCCCCGCCATGCGTGTTGCCCTAGAAGCGGGTATGATTGACGCCTATGTGTCTGAGCGCCCAGAGGGAGTCAGTGCCTCTGCTGCCAACTCCAGTTTCAAGATGATTGAACTGCAGGATGGTTTCACTACGTCTCCGGAAGATACGGTAGTAGCCGTTGGTCTGCGCAAAGGTAGCGAGTTGAGAGAGAAGATTAACCAGATCTTAGCCGGTATTTCACAAGAAGAACGTCTGCAGATTATGGATGAGGCTATTAAGAACCAGCCTACCGGTGAGTAGGACCGCTGGGAGCCGGGGCCTTGCTTCTGAGGTTTCGGTTCCCTCACTCTAGGAGGAGAGCCATGAGCATAGAGTGGTTAGTCAGGATTGCAACGGAATATTGGCCCATGTTTGTACGGGGAGCACGCATGACTCTCCTGTTGGCCACCGTAGGCACAATTGTGGGATTTTTCATCGGGTTGCTGGTAGGTGCGGTCCGCACCGTTCCTCGTGAGGGGGGTCTCATTAGGCGGGTGCTGCTGTGGATAGTGGACGCGGTGCTGGCCGTCTACGTGGAGGTTTTCCGGGGAACACCGATGATTGTGCAGGCTATGGTCATCTATTATGGCTCAGCCATAGCCCTAGGCTTGCATATGGATAAGTTGACTGCTGCCCTGTTCATTGTTTCGGTGAACACCGGGGCTTACATGGCCGAGATTGTTCGCGGTGGCATTGTATCTATCGATAAGGGACAGTTCGAGGCAGCTCAAGCCATCGGCATGAACCATTGGCAGACCATGCTCTATGTGATTCTGCCCCAGGTTGTTCGCAATATCCTACCGGCCACTGGCAACGAGTTTGTCATCAATATCAAGGATACATCGGTGCTGAACGTCATCTCTGTGACCGAGCTCTTTTTCCAGGGCAAGTCGGTGGCTGGGGGCAATTTCCGCTACTTTGAGACCTTCTTGGTCATAAGTGCCATCTATTTGATACTAACCTTCACCGTCACGCGCATCTTGCGTTATATAGAGAGAAAACTGGATGGCCCCGAGCATTTCATACCTTACGCCAATCAGATGCAGGTGCAGACCCCCGAAGATATATTGCGCAAAAAGCGCAATGCGGTGGGTTACTAACTGGGAGGCAGGCGAAAGCTATGAACAACGTGATTGAAATCAAACACTTGAGCAAATCCTTTGGTGCCCACCAGGTGTTGAAGGATATTGACTTCTCCGTGCGGGCCGGTGAAGTGGTATGTATTATCGGCTCTTCAGGTTCGGGGAAATCGACCCTGCTGCGCTGCATCAACCTGTTGGAGAAGCCGAGCGGTGGACAGATCATCTACCGGGGGCAAGACATCTTGACCAACCCGAGTAACGTCTACGCCCTGCGAGCTAAACTAGGCATGGTGTTTCAGCAGTTCAATCTGTTCAATAACTACGATGTCCTGGGTAACTGCGTGGTGGGGCAGATGAAGGTGTTGCGCCGAAGCCGTGAGGAAGCGGAGGAAATGGCGCTCAAGTATCTGCGGCTGGTGGGGATGGAGCAGTTTATCCACGCCCGGCCCCGCCAGCTTTCCGGTGGTCAGAAACAGCGGGTTGCCATTGCTCGGGCTTTAGCTATGGAGCCTGATGTGATGCTTTTTGATGAGCCTACCTCAGCCCTCGATCCGGAAATGGTAGGCGAAGTGTTGAAGGTGATGGCTACGCTGGCTGCCAGTGGTATGACCATGCTCATCGTAACCCATGAAATGGCTTTTGCTCGTGAGGTTGCCCACCGGGTCGTTTTTATGGACCAAGGAGTGATAGCGGAAGAAGGTCCACCCGAGCAGATCTTTATCAATCCGCAGCAGGAACGCACCCGGCAGTTCCTGCAACGGACACAGAGAAGACAGTAGGGGTGTACGGGCGCAGGGGAGTTGCTCCTTCTGCGCTTTTGTTGTTCTGCTGGAACAGATGCGGCGTATGTTGCGTCAATACACGTAGAATAGTTAGTTGGAAGTCAAGAAGGATAGGGTTCTCCGTCGCAGAAGATAAGTATATACATGTAACCGTGCGGAAAGAGTATCCTAAGAGTAGGCCAATTTGATCTGATGCGAGAGGGTGTGGTGTAGTTGAAGACGATTACTAGACTGATTGCCGTTGGGCTTCTGTTGCTTGGACTATTGGTGGGTTGCACGGCCCCCGCCAATAAGGAGCTGGAAGAGGAAGTGGCTGTTTGGCGGAAACTGGCGGAATCGCAAGAACCGCTCCTTAGCGCTCTACGTGCCATTGAGCTGATCAAAGCCAAGGATTGGGCAGGCCTGGCGACCATGGTACACCCAGAGGCGGGTGTGCGCTTTTCACCTTATCCGCATGTGGAAATGGATTCGGACAAAGTATTTACTAACCAACAGGTTGCCGCCTTGGCCAGCGATACCACTGAATACGAGTGGGGTGCTTATGATGGCAGTGGTGACCCCATTCGCCTCACCTTCGATGGGTATTACCAGCGTTTCATCTATGATAAAGACTTTGCTCAAGCGCCTATGATTGGACGTGATCAGATTATCGGTGTTGGTAACGCCATTGAAAACGTGAAGGCGGCCTATCCCAACGCTCGCTTTATTGAGTTTCATTTCCCTGGCACAGAGGAGTACAATGGCATCGATTGGCGTAGCTTGAAGCTGGTCTTGCAGCAGCAGGGTGATACTTGGTATCTGATTGGTATTATCCATGGGGAGTGGACCATTTAGGTCTAGCCAGTTTTGCTGGTGAAATGTGAACAAGTCTCCCAGTGTAGTGAAGGTTCTGTACCCTCCTGTGGCGAATAGACGAGATGACGTTTCTCCCCGGGAGGGAACACTTAAGGTTAATGTAGAGGTATTACAAGAGAAGCTGGGTAAGGGGTTGGTCAACTCGCCGTTTCTATCGGTGATGATAGTCAATAGGAAGTATCAGGTTGTGTGGCACAACCAGCGGTTTGCAGAGGAATTCAATCATGGTGCAGATCGCACTGGTGTGCCCTGCTTTCAGGCCGCCGGTTTTGACAAAATTCATGCCGATTGTCCACTGCAGAAAAGCATCAAGGAAAGCGAGCCCAACATGGGTAACATCGAATCGGAAGATAGCACCTTTTTCTATATGTGCATTCCACTGGACGCCGAACACGCGGCAAAAGTATATGTATTCCTGCCCAGAAAGAAGAGTTGAGAAAACAGGACGGTGTCCCCGTCCTGTTTTGCTTCCTTACTTTTTGGCTAATTGCTCCTGAAGCTCCGCCAGAAACTCTGGGGAGTTTAATGGCGTGATTGCATAGAAAGTCTTCTCCGTGAAGATGACCAAGGCCGGCCGTGTGATGTCCTGGGCATAGACCTTACCCCGACCTATGCCAGCCACGTTGAAGGTACCGTTGCGACGGTTACCAAGAGATTCGCCCACGCGCAGGGAGAGAGCTGGTAATAATATTTCTCCATCTCTTTCGCTATTGCGATTCGCCCACGCGCAGGGAGAGAGCTGGCAGCTTTTCAAAATACTCCACCGCCGTTATCTCCTCATAAGGAATGGTAATACCACGACCGCGGGTGATAGTCACTCCCGTGTCGTTCAGCAGATACTCGTAGTCACCCACGACATAGGTGAAAAGCATAACAGTTGCTACAATCGCTAAGCCCACGAAAATCCAAAGGGGGTTTTGTTCACGCCTGCCGAATCGCACAGCCGCACCTCCTATCCGATATGGTTGGCCTCCATCCTTAAGCATAACATACAACCAACGTCCAGAACACCGAAGGAACTCCATGTCGCCACCTAGCGTCATAAGAGAGGAAGAGTTGCCTGCAGTATTTTCAAAGAAGGGATGTGATACAGAGTGTTGACCTGGAGAAGGTTAGGAGCCCTATTGGCAGTCTTCACCCTCTTGGTTATGCCGCTGTCTGCTGGTGCCGAAGAGTGGGATGTATCTAGTGAGCATTATCCCATAGCGGTGCCGCCGCTTCCACCGGACGCAATGGAAGAAGAACAGAGTCAGACGTTTACTGGTGTAGTGGAGTGGGTGGACCTAGAAGGTGGCTACTATGCTCTTGATGGGTATCGGCTAATCGCTGATACGGAGGAGCTGGAAAGCTGTCTCGGGCATTTGGTCAGGGTGCGAGGATTCATCTCTGCAGAACCTTCGATTTACATGGTGCCGGCCATCAAAGTGGAAGAAGTACAGCGGATTCAACCGGGAGAGACTGTAAGCTTGATCGGGGAACTAGTTTATGAAGACCTAGAGGGTGGCTTCTTTGCAGTTAAAGGTTACCATCTGGTCAGCGAGCTGGACGAGGGAGAACTCTCGAAGTACTTAGGGCGTCAGGTGCAGGTTAGGGGGAGCATCACAGAAGAGGTTTCCATCTTTATGACCAAGGCCTTTTCGGTGGTGTGGATACAACCCATCGATGAGGCTGTTGACCTCCCCGTAGTGGAAGTGGATCCTCTGGCGGGCTTGTGTCCGGTAGAGGCGGTGCGCGTGTTGCCTCGACGTTTGTTGGTGGACGGCAAGGAAGAAGAGGCTGTTCGCCCGCTGCAAAGGGGTGATGTCCTGATGGTACCTTTACGACGTATTGTGGAGAGCGCTGGTGGCAAGGTGCATTGGGTGGGTGCAAGTCAGACGATCCATGTTGCTCTACCAGGCCGCACCGCCTCATTTGTCATAGGAGAGGGTGAGGCGGAGCTGAATGAAGAGGGCGTCTACTACTTCCGCCGTAACCTGATTAGATTAGCGCGGCCAGCCCAGCTGATTGGCGACACTACCTACGTATCAGCCGATGCGCTCTCCAGCATCTTAGGCTTTATGGCACGGGAGTCGGAGCCCGATGTGCTAGATCTGGTATCACCTGGAGCCTTGAAAGAAAGGCTGCAGACGAAAGAACCCGCAGAGAAAGAAAGGCAAACCCTTGTGGGCCTGGTTGTGCAAATGGACGATGGGGAACAGCCTCGGGTTCTACTACAAGGTGGCCCCATGGCCAGCGGCGAACCGCTGTTAGTTTGGTTATACTTCCACGAGGACACCAAGATAACTTGGGCTAAGGGTGAGGCCGCCCAGTCTGCTGATCTAGCGGTAGGTCAGCAGATAAGTGCGCAACTCTCTGGGCCCATGTTAACCTCATATCCAGCGCGGGCTGGCGCTGATAGTATCATCATTTTGTCCGACGTTTCCCTATGGTGTAGTGGCAGGAACCATTAAGGATATAAGAACAGAAGAAAAAACGCAGATACTGGTGGATGGAACTGAGCTAATGACCCAGCAGCCGTTACTGATTTGGTTGACTCTCGATGAGGATACGGTAATCAAATGGGCTGAAGCGGACGCGGGTGCCACCGTGGCCGATTTGGCCGTTGGCCAGGTGGTGGAGGCAGAGCTTTCGGGACCTGTGATGGAGTCTTACCCCTACCGGAGTAGTGCAGCAAAGGTGACGATCGTCAAGTAGATATAGAACAGGGCGAGGGAGCAGTCCCCTCGCCCTTACTTCAATTGCTGTTTCCTTAGCTAATAATCTTGACAACGCCGTCCCTACGTGGGGACCGCTGGATAGGGTCGGCTGCTGGGTAGCCAAACACCGCTGCCGCATATGGAACATAGTTAGTGGGAACATCCCACTGCTGTAGAAGGGCCTTACCTTCATCGGTGTCAAAGAGGTCCGCTACTACCGCGTGAATCCAATTGGACCCCAGCCCCATTGAGGTGGCGGCCAGCATCATGTTTCCCATAGCCAAAGTGCAATCATGGATGGCGGTGGGGACGTCTTTATCGCCGAACACAACAATGAGTGTGGGCGCGCTTTCCAGCAAGCTGGCGCGAGTTGGGGCATCGGGAGGTGCCGGACGCATTGCTTTAATAATGCGATCCATCTCCAGCATTACCTCCTTGTTCTGCACTACTAGAAAAAACCAGGGCTGACGATTACGGCCGGAAGCGGCGTACTTGCCGGCCAGCAAGATCATCTCCAGCTCTTCGCCCTTTATCTGTTCGGGTTTGTATACCTTTATACTTCTACGGGTCAGTATGGACTTGATGGTTTCGTTCACTGGCCTCATCTCCCTTTCAGCTAGATTCGAAGGTATATTCTTCCTCATAAGTAGATAATCCTCTCATCTGCTCCTAGCAGGAAGTGTAATTGTCCTCTTTCTGGCTAATACTACCAAGAAGGAGGATGATGTTATGCGGCGAGGCCTAATTGTAATGGTATTGACCATCAGCATGTTGCTGACGGGTTGTGAAGGCAGCCTATTTGTGGAGATGGACACGAGTATTGACAATAGTGCAGGTAGTGGCGATTTTATCATAAGCCTTAGCGGTACGGGAGAAGTAAATGAGGCGTTGCAAAGGGGAGACTTTAGTGACTATTTCACCCGTATAGAAGATGTGGGCTTCTTTGTGCGGCAATATAAAGAGGGTGAAAGTGCCTTTATTGAGATACGCGGCAGCTTTGAGTCATTGGAGGAACTGAACGCGTTACAGGCCGAACTTCTGGCACCTCTTAAGCTGGCGCCTTTTATCCGACAGGAGACTCGACCGGGACTCTTTTCGGCTCGACATATCTATGATGTAACCTTCAGAACCGATTCGCAGGAGATTGAGTCCATACCCGCCTGGGCAAGTTGGGAGGATGCGGGGGTAGGCTCGGAACAGCCGGCTACTTTTCTTACCTACCGCTTGTCTACCCCAGGCACGATTCTTAGCAGTAACGCCTTGTCAGTTGAGAAAGGCGCGGCTACCTGGACGCTGTCCGATTGGCAAATGCGGAGTGGAGTTTCTTTAGGTGTGCTCTCTGAGCAGTTGTATTACGGGCGCATAGCTGCTGCCGGCCTTGTCCTTGTGTCTCTAGCATATATGGCCTACCGATGGCTTTTTATTTAAGGAAAGAGAAGAGGTTGTGTTGCAGGAAACGAGTTATGACACGGAGGTGCAGTTCGTCAGGCATTAGCGCTCTAGTATGACCACGTCCAAGTAGTGCCATGGAGGAGAAAGGGGGCTGTCCAGCGACAGCCCCTTAATACGCGCGTGCTATTCCATGTTTTGTAGCCTTTCTTCTAAGGCATCCAGCTGAGCATGCAGTTCCTGTGGAACCTTCGGTCCAAAGCCTGCATAGTACTGGCGGATAGATGCTACTTCCTGCAACCATTCTTCTTTGTTCACCGAAAGTAGTTCCCGCATTTCGGCTTCGGTCACGTTCAGTCCGGAAATATCAATAGCGTCTAGCGTTGGCATGTAGCCGATAGGAGTCTTTACGGCCTTGCCAGTGCCTGATACACGTTCGAAGATCCATTTCAGAACTCGGCTATTCTCACCGAAACCAGGCCAGAGCCATTTGCCATTCTTGTCCTTACGGAACCAGTTCACATAGAAGATCTTGGGCAGCTTGTCTGCATCGGTCATCAGGCCAATATCGAGCCAATGCTGCAGATAGTCACCCACGTGATAGCCGATGAAAGGCAACATAGCAAAGGGGTCGCGGCGAACCTGACCAATCTTGTCGCTGATTGTAGCGGCTGTGATCTCCGAGCCCATTATGGAACCCATGAACACACCATGGTTCCAATCAAAGCTCTCGTGTACTAACGGTATAGTGCTGGGGCGACGGCCACCAATGAGAATGGCGGAGATGGGAACTCCCTGCGGATCCTCCCATTCCGGGGCGATGGATGGGCACTGGTGTGCCGGTGTGGTGAAACGCGCATTGGGATGGGCCGCCGGTCTACCAGAGTTGGGGGTCCAGTCATTGCCTTGCCAGTCGATAAGATGCTGAGGCGTCTCGCCATCCATGCCTTCCCACCATACGCCGCCGTCGTCGGTGATGGCTACGTTAGTGAAAATTGTGTTGGAACTCACTGTCCTCATGGCGTTGGGGTTGGACTTCATGGATGTACCTGGTGCTACGCCGAAGAACCCGGCCTCCGGATTAATGGCATACAGACGACCGTCAGGACCAAACTTCATCCAAGCGATATCGTCGCCGATGGTTTCCACTTTCCAACCAGGAATGGTGGGAATGAGCATGGACAGGTTGGTCTTGCCGCAGGCGCTGGGGAAAGCACCAGCTATATATTTTACGTTGCCTTTCGGATCAGTCAGCTTAAGGAGCAACATATGCTCGGCCAACCAACCCTCGTCACGGGCTATAACGGAAGCAATGCGTAGCGCAAAGCATTTCTTGCCTAGGAGGGCGTTGCCACCATAGCCGGAACCATAGGACCAGATGGTGCGTTCTTCTGGGAAATGGCTAATGTATTTTTCTTCCATAGGAGCGCAGGGCCACTCCACATCTTCTTGACCTTCGGCCAGTGGATACCCCACCGAATGGAGGCAGGGAACGAAGTCGCCGTCTTCGCCCAGTGCTTCCAGAACGGGGGCACCAATGCGAGCCATAATGCGCATGTTGACGACCACATACGGGCTATCGGTCAACTCTACGCCAATCTTAGAGATAGGTGAGCCGATGGGACCCATGGAAAAGGGAATCACATACATGGTACGGCCCTTCATGCAACCGTTGTAAAGCTCACGCATTCTGGGTTTGAGTACTTGGGGGTCAATCCAGTTATTAGTCGGCCCCGCATCCTCTTCTTTAACGGAAGCAATGAAGGTACGGTTTTCTACTCGTGCTACATCGGATGGGTGGCTACGGAAGGCATAGCAGCCCGGAAACTTCTCCGGATTCAGGGGCGTGGCGGCACCTGATTCTACCATCTGTTGCAACAGACGGTTGTACTCTTCATCAGAGCCATCGCACCAGTAGACATTGTCGGGCTGGCATAGCTCGACCATTTCTTGAACCCACTGTTGTAGCTTCTTGTTAGAACACACTAAAAGCCCCTCCCAATAGAATGTTGTGTTGATTTCCAAGTTTGATATAGGCAGCTGCCCAACCACTTCATTTGATTATGGCAAACAGCACGGCAGCATGTCTATGTTATTGTATATTATAAATCAGAAATAGGCTATACTTTTTGCCATTAACTGTGGATATAACTGAAAAATGACAGCATCTGCGACGAAACCTCCTAAGCGTCAAGAATGGACCTGCTTAAGCCGTGGACTTCTTTTGCAGCCTTTGATGTCCTGGAAGTATTATGCTGCTATGTGGCAGCTAGCTCGTATGTCGCCGATTAATAACCTCCTTCGTATGCTATACGGAACGGTTATATCCGGATTAAAGGAAGGTATCAGAAGGAGGAAGAAACCCGGTGACAACAAGTCAGGAACATGGGCACTTGGTGTTTGCGGAAGAGAAGCTAGAGCAGGAAAACAGGGAGCTGATAGAATGGGTTCTTTTCGTACCCAGAGAGGTGGAGATCAAATAGGGTAGTTAAAAGGACGTGGCAATGGATGTTTCCAAGCCCCGTCCTTCTGATTTCAATGTGGGATCCTAGGATCTACATGGTTGTACTATAACTACCTGCCCTGGACCTTTATTCTTTGCCTCATATAGGGCAGTATCAGCAGACTGGAAGATCTCCTCGTAGGACCGTTTATCCTTGACCAGAGTTGCACCTACGCTAATTGTTATAGTGAGATCACCCACGCTAGAGCGGGTGGCGTTCACCAATTGCCGACATTTGTTCTCAAGGAACTCCAATGAAGGCACGTTCTTCATATAGATGCAGAACTCATCGCCACCAAAGCGACCGATAATGTCTGTGGCCCTAAAAACGCTGGTCAGTGTATTCGCTAGCCCTTTCAGCACCTGATCGCCCATGAAATGCCCAAAGGTATCGTTAACTTGCTTGAAAGTATCGGCGTCCAGAAGTATAAAGGCATCCAGAACACCGCGACTTTTCTGGTTTAGCCGCTCTTCCACCAGTTCACGCACCGTTGCCCTGTTGAAAACCCCAGTTAGCCCATCCAGCTGGGCTCTAGTAACGAGGGCCTCCTTTTCGGCTACTTCCTTACTCACGTCGATCAGCTTACCGATAACCTCCCGCAGCTGCCCGTCGCTGGTGCAGATGTCGCTGGTAACCAAGCGGAAGGTTACATTGTGGCCAGAAACAGGAAGGAGAATGGTATCATTAGTTGCGTTGCCCGCAGCCGATGGTTGCTCTAGCCGCTTCATTAGATTGGCTTTAACCATGTCCCCAACTTCGGCGACGTGTTCCCCAAAGGAACTAGTAGAGTGTTGGCTGAAGGTAATTGTATCCGTTTCCAATGAGTAGGCAAAGATGAACTCGTTAGAAAGCTCCGCCAGCATTTCATAACGACGGTTCTGTAACTCCAGCTCTTTGCGGCTGTGTCGGGAAGAGCGAATCAAGAGCAGTAAGAGAACGATAATGATTAGCAATAGGGTCCACACTACTCCCTTATAGGTATCAAGAATCTTGGCCCAACTAATATCTTGGTCAATCTGCGTGGTAGCACGAAGAATAATCGACAGTATTGTATCGTCATCTATAGCTGCAATAGCTTTGTTAAGGATGGACATAAGAAGAGGATCGGGATTGATCGGCGCTAGGCAGTATTCCCGCTGCTCCCGCTCTAGAGGAACAGTAACCAAATTCCTGTATCCATTTTGTAGGGTATAATAGGCCACCGAATAGGCATTCCCGTAGCCATAATGGGCTATGCCCGCATTGACGGCCGTCATGGCTTCTTCCCGAGTATCAAAATAACGGACACTCTCAGCTGGGATGCCTGAAGGAATATTACCGCCTTCTACTGCCGCAAATATCTTTCCGTCCAGTTTTTCCGGATTTACCGACTTATGCTGAAACTGAATGGTAACAGATGTTAAGTAGGGACGAGAGAGCACTAGCCCTGGCATGGCATCCGCGTAGGCCTGCGGGACGCCTACTACAATATCACCGTCCCTAGCTACTGCCTGCAACTGTTCCAGTGAGTCGAATGCTAGACAGTTAAAACGCAGCCCGGTGTCGGCAGCGATTTTCTCTAGTATCAGTCTGGATATTCCCTGTAGTTGGTTCCTTCTATCCATATATTGGATAGGGGCAGCCCCCACTACCAGCAGGGCATTAATCTCCCGGCTGTTTGCTATGTATTCTCTTTCTTCTGCAGTTAAGCCTAAAACCGGGTTCTCTAAAGCTAGTACCGATGGTAGTCCCAAAAGCGTCAGTACAATAACAAGCGAGAGGTTCGCAATTGTGCGGCCCACCCGCGCCAGAGCTAAAATCCTCTTCAATTCCCCATTCACCCCAGTTCAAACTATCAGCATTATATCATATAGGATACGGGGAGAGTCGGGGAAGAAGGGCAAATGGGACTTCTTCTCCTAGGGTTCGGTGTGCAATACCAGCGCTCCTATAATCTGTTCTAAAGGCACGGACCCAGAACAGCTAAGGTGATATACCCAGCTATCTTGCCAGGCTATGACTTCCTTCTGGTCTTCATCTTCCAGTAACCAGAGCCCCGCAAAAGAGCCCGCGTCGCTGGCGGGTTGCAGGGGTAAGCTGCTGCGAGTAGGGTAGAGAGGCCTCTCCGAGGCCAGACTGCCGGCTAGTGCTTTGGCGATAGAGGGGGAGACTGCCCGGTAGGTATCGCAATGGAAGTAAATGGTGGAGGCATCAACCCCGCTGCTCTGCAGTCTTGCCGATTCGGCCAAGAAATACTGTTCGGGAACCAATAGGCTACTGTCTTGGCGAAAGTAGTTGAACACGTCACCCTTACCTGCGTAGTAGCCCTGGTTAGGAATGGAGTCGGCGTACTGGAAGACGTCTAGCACCTGCGATAAACGCACCACCGGTAACGGTCCTTCGGGAATGGGCGGGAAGAGGGGCTTTCTTAGCATGAGCGGTGTAACGAACCTTCCACCCAATAGCAATATACAAGTGAGGATAACGAGTGCACCTCGTAACTGGGCAAGCCTCATAGCCTGACGCCAGCGGACGGAGCGTGGGGGCTGGCTGCCACGGCGCAAGCGGGCCATGTATTTTCCCAGGTGTCGCAGAGCCACGATACTCATGAGGATCCAAAACAAAAAGAAGAGGGTGCTGAGGAAGGTTAACCAATCGCTCTGTAGTAGTAGCTGAGCCAGCCTGGGGCTCTTAACATAGAAGGTAAAAGACAAGAACAAGAGGGGAAAGAGAAAGCTGGCTAGACGCCCGGGCAGTAGGCGCCCCACGTTCCTGGCCTGTTCCAACGGATCGGTATGGATTTCTGGTATGGTGGAGTTATTACTGGCGCGGAAAATCTGCACTAGACCTCGATTGGCCACATGCTCCCATCCCGCATCTTGATAAAGCTGTAGGCGCTCCTGTTCCGACCAGTCGTCGGCTTTAAATACGTCGCAGCGATAGCGGTACTCCCAGGGTGTTCCCTTCTCAAAAGTAGCTCTTCCAACATTGGTCTTAACCAGATGCCAGCCTTTCTTGGACATGTCTTCTAACCAAGCTTCTTGTTCTGCAAGTTGCCAATCTTCCAGCCACCAGAGGCAACGCCGCATTTCCTTCTTATCCATTCTCAATAACCCCCATTTCCAGCCACTTACCGTCTTCTACCATAGCCTTAAGGCGAGCGTGTTCTTCCAGCAGGGCGGCCTTACCTTGCGGAGTTAGGCAATAGATTTTTCGCCGCCCATCGTCTTCCGTGAGCGTGATAAGCTTCTCCCTGCAGAGTCGAGTCAGCACACCATAGAGTGTTCCTGGCCCCATGACAATACGACCCCGGGATATGGATGTAATAGCGTTCATTAACGCGTAGCCGTGCAACGGCTGGCGTAAAGCCAGCAGAACGTAGTACATGGCTTCGGTCATTGCCTCACCACCCCTCATATTATGCGTCACGATATATCGTGTGACATAATAATAGCACCAAGAGGGTAGCAAATCAATGCCTCTAACAGGGGATTGGGGCAGGAGGGAGAATAGGATACCAGTAGAAGAGATGAAAGCAGAGAAGAAAAGGGGGAACAAGGAACCTGGGGACTCGGTTTTGTAGGAACATTAAGTTAGGGCAAGGGCCTGCGGATTAATCCTAGCAAGTCGCGTATTGCTTCAGCTGGGGGCCGGGTTGCGCATAAACAGGACTGTGAGAGTACTACCCGTAAGACCTTTTCGATTCCCGGTATTGGCTTATCTCTTGTAAAGGTACTGGCTGCAAAAGGCAGGAAAAGGGCGCAAGAATGGCACGAAGTTGCCTTCTTGCCATTCCATCCTCTGTTAACGAAAATAGAGTCCGGCTAGCCGCATGTCCGTGTCAAAGCTGACGGTAAAGGTGGCCGTCCCCCCGGCATATTTTGCGGTGAGCACCGCGACGGCATACTCGTTATTGGATTGATCTTTAGTGCCGCCCAATTGGGTCTTGGTGATGCCTTGGAATTCGCCCTTCGCACTAATGGCAGAGAAGACTGGTGCCAAAGCTTCATCGGTGAGGGCTTCCCGCAGCTCCTCCGTACCCATGGCTCGTATAGCCTCGCCGTCATTATAGTTTATCAACTCTACGACTTCAGCCGCTGTCTCTTCAACAACAGTTGCGTCAAAGGTAGCGGGGAGTCTACCAATGGAGCTGCAACCGACGAGAGTTAACCCTATTAAAGATAGGAAAAGCCCTAGAACTACCAAGTTAATCCGAAACTTCCCCATGGACTTCTACCTCCATTGGATTGTTCATTTCCAGTATAACATCTAACATTAGCCAGGGAAAAATGTGCCCCAAAATGCCGTTAAGGAGTGTGTTCAATGCAGAGTCCAGAGTTATCTATCAGATTGCACGCCAATGAGAATCCTTTTGTGGTACCAGCAAATGTGTGGCAAGAGATACAGGAGCGATTGACTAACATTGAGCTGAATCGCTATCCTGGTCAGGCAATGAAGGCTTTCTATGCGTCCTTGTCTGCTCATCTGGGTTACCCGGCAGAAATGCTCTTAGCCGGTAATGGTTTGGAAGAGATAATCCTGCTGTTATTAGCATCTTTGGGACGGAAGGGGCGGGTGATCTTGCCCACACCTACCTTTTTTGTCTACAAGCAGGTGGCTGCTGCCCTCGGCTTGTCTATCCTGGAGCTGCCACTGATAGAAGACTCGTGGCAGCTGGATATACCGCTCATTCTGAAGGAGGTAGGGCTGGAGGAAGGCCTAATCATTATCTGTCGGCCCAACAACCCCACCGGTAATGTTTTTCCTCGGGAAGATGTTCTGCGATTACTAGAGGAAACACAGCTAACGGTTGTAGTTGACGAGGCCTATTTTGGTTTTTGCGAGGAGACCATGATAGAAGACGTGGCTAGGTACGATCGATTAATAGTCCTGCGTACTTTTTCAAAGACCTTCGGTCTAGCCGGTATTCGTCTGGGTTATATGGTGGCTAACCAGAATTTAGTGGAGGTGGTGCATCAGGTCCGCCCAGCCTTTAACTTGAATGCCCTCACCCTTATCGTAGGCTGTGTGGCCTTGGAACAGGAACAGCAGTTACTGGCACGGGTTCCTGCTATAGTGGAGGAGCGGGAGCGACTAGCCACCTTACTTGGCCGCTTGCCAGGGGTGAAGGTTTACCCATCGGAGACCAACTTTCTATTAATTAAGCTACCTTTCCCGGCACAACCCCTGTGGCAAAAGCTGCATGAAGATGGCATTTCTGTGCGGCTGGTTGGCAACGAAATGCCCCAGTTCCTCCGCATTTCAGTAGGCTTACCCACAGAGAACGACCTTTTGCTGGCGGCTCTGGCAGAGCAACTGAATGCAGGTGGACAGCAAGAATAAGTAATAAGTAAGGCAGATGATGAGCATGTTGGACACCGCTAGAGCCACCGTCGAAGGTATTAAGTTCACTATCATCCCAATAGAGTGCTTGGAGGAGATCAAAACCGACATGCAGTTACTGTCGGCGCGATATGAACTCAACGACTTTCAACGGGAGATAGTTAACGATAGATATGTTCTCGACCCGCCGCAGGGCGAGTTCCCGAGTAAGTCGCTAGTTATTGCAGTCTGGCAGTTGTCCATTGCCCGAGCAAGCTTTCATTACCGCGGGAGGTGTGCCAGCTGCATTGTGGACGACAGCTTTACACCCGCCACCGATATTCATGACAGGCTGTCGAAGTTGTTCTCCGCCCAAGGCTATGCACTTAAATATGTTAGTTGGTTACCACTGAAACGATTGGCTGTGCGCAGCGGGCTATGTGAGTATGGCAGG
Source organism: Bacillota bacterium (assembly GCA_029781045.1). Classification (GTDB taxonomy): domain Bacteria; phylum Bacillota; class UBA994; order UBA5500; family UBA5500; genus UBA5500. The sequence goes on from JAKOXL010000029.1 coordinate 37,340, forward strand.
AATAACATTACCTACTGTGGCGATTGGGGTAGCTTTATCCGGCTGGGCGCCTATGTATCTAGTGTTCCGGCTGAGAACTATGTCTGGCGAGAGGTTAAGAGCATGGGCGCTTGCAGTAGGTGCGGCAAATGCATAGCCAATTGCCCAACCGGGGCCATCCTGCCCAACCGATTCCTGATAGATAATGTGAAGTGCCTAACCTATCATAATGACTCAGATCAAGGCATCCCCGACTGGGTGCCTAGGTCGGCGCACCATTGTTTAGTAGAATGCACACGCTGTCAGGAGATCTGTCCTCTGAATAGCAGGAGGCTGACGAACCTAAAGACAATAGAGTTTACTGAAGCTGAAACGGAAGCTATGTTGAGTGCCGGATCCTTTCTGGGTTTCCCCGAGAGCGTAAGAGAGAAGCTGTGGTATTACGACACGGGAGAGCCGTTTAAGTTCTTACCCCGTAATCTTCGACTAATGCTAGACAACTTGCTGGGTGCAGAAAACTGAACGGAACAGGGCGTACCTGTTCCGTTCTGCTTTACGAGGGGTAATAGGGGACAGTGCATCTCAGGGGAGGGGCTTTCAATCACCAGTGTCTTCTCTGTTAGTGTGGGCATAGACGTAGGTGACAGTTGGAAGCGTGGTTAGCTTTCACTCTCGTTAATTAGTGTCCTTCTAGCCTGGCTTGCACTTGCTGCACAAAGTTGACGGCGTCTGCGGGTGTAATGATGTAGATACTACTCTTAGTCTTGATCACGATAGCCTTCCACTTGGTGTTGAGGATGTAAGCTTTAACCCTACCATACTCCTCAGAGCTAAAGTCGCCGACCCAGGTACGGAAACCGTCTTTACCGAGTATCTTCCGCATCTTCGGAATGCGCTCCAATAGCTGCACCTCGTCTATCTCACTGAAAGGAATGAGACGGTTCTCCGGCGGTATGATCACTAATGCACCACCGTGAGTTATCTGCACACCTTCGGTTGTCACTGAGTACTCCAAATCCATATCTCCGGCTACGGCCACGTAAGTGAACCAGCCAATGGGGATCAGCATGAGCAGAATTAGGGTTTTCAACCAACGGGGATATTCTTGTTCTGGCATCTGGCATCCCTCTCAGCTCAAGTGTTCGATGCTATTAGAAAAGAGGATTCGGCGCCTACCCGAATCATATTCCCATAGGTGGATGCCCGTGTCACCCGTAACGAAGACCACATCAGAGGCAATGGGTAATCCCAGGAAAGCCTGATAGAGCATCTTAATCGTACCCCCGTGGCAAACAAGGGCGATGGTGCTGTCGTCTTTATTCTCATAAAGAATCTGGGAGAGCGCTTTTTCCACCCGGCAGCGAAAGTCGATCTCCGATTCCATCTCATAGGGGCCCATATGGGGAGGACGGTTTGGAATCGGCGGGTATTTGACTAAGGCTTCCTCGAAGGGCAGACCAGCCAGTAGGCCGTTATCATGTTCGCGCAGACCGGGCTCATGGATCAGGGGCGCATTGGTGGCTGCTGCCAGCGCTTCAGCTGTCTGCAGCGCGCGCTGCAGGGTGCTCACATAGATCCTATCGATCTTGAAGCGCTGAGCCACCCAACGGGCCATTGCTATCACCTGTCGCTGGCCTTCTTCCGTGAGGGCAAAGTCGGCTCTACCTTCATGCACTTTAAGTATATCGGCTTCTGATTCGCCGTGACGAATAATGAGCAGTTTCATCCTTTTACTCCTCTCCTATTCAGTATTAGAACGACCGCTTAGAACAGTTTGGCTACAGCGTGTTCGATATCTGGTTCCACTATGTGTAAGTCACGAATCTCGCCCAACTCGGCCATGAGGCGTAGCAGCTCATTAGGAGTGTGACGGGAGCGATCAAACTTGACTAGGGCGCGGGTTTCGTTCTGCCACGTAACTTGCAGTCCGTTGATCAAGGTATGGGTGATGATTGGTCTGCTGAAGTCGACGATAAGGGTACTCTCTGCCCCGATTTGAGAGTAAAGGTGTTCTATACTGCCATCGAGAAGGATCTTCCCATGGTTGATAACTATCACCCGTCGGCACAGCTGCTCTATATCTCGTAGATCGTGGGTGGTTAACAGTATGGTAATGCCCTGCCGGTTAACCTCAAGTAGAAACTTGCGTATGGCCTGTTTAGCCACCACATCCAAACCAATAGTGGGCTCATCGAGAAAAAGGATCCGAGGCGCATGCAGCAGGGCGGCTGCGATTTCGCCCCGCATGCGTTGTCCGAGAGAGAGCTTGCGCACCGGCGTCTGCCAAAACTGGCTCAACTGCAGCAGTTCATCAAAGGTACGGAGCATGGATTTATAGCGTTTTTCTGGCACTTGATACATGGCTGCCAATAGTTCAAAAGACTCCTGCAGGGGCAAGTCCCACCATAGCTGACTACGTTGGCCAAAAACGACGCCGATCTGACTTACCACTTGCCGCCGCTCCCGTTGGGGACTGCGGTCCTGTAATACGCATCGGTATAAACCTCCTTTCTTGCCGCCGCTCCCGTTGGGGACTGCGACCTAAAACACTAACCAACCCGGCCGTAGGATGTAGGATGCCAGTTAGCATTTTTATGGTGGTGGACTTGCCTGCGCCATTGGGGCCGATGTAGCCCAGGAACTCTCCCGGAGCTATCTGAAAACTGATACCATCGACGGCGGTGACCGTCTTTCCCCTGCGGCTGAGCAGACTGCGGAAAGTGCCAAAGGGTCCCGGCAGAATCTCAGGTACGAAGAACTCCTTTCTTAGGTTTTCAACTGCAATCATGAAATCCTCCTAACTTCCGGTACTTTGATAAGCCTTCTCGCCGGCTCGCCACATTAGGAGAGCTACCAACCATGTGGCGACTATTACGAGCCAAGGCAGTAGAAGATACCAAGGAGAACCGCCTAACCCCAGGGCGAACTTGGCTGGCACGTAGCCCACAAAAGTGACTGGTATAACAGTGAGCAGGATACGCATCCACTGGGGATAGATGTTGGTGGGATAGGAAGCGGCATAGTTGGCGCCATAGAAGGCTAACGTCTGTAGATCGCGGACACGGCCAAACCAAAAGGCACAGGATGCAATGGCCACACTGATGCCAAAGATGATGAGGGTACCAGAGAGTGGCAGCGTCAGAAGATAGAAGTAACGCCAGCCAAGGGTTCCTGGGCCACCTAAGTGATGCAAAGATACTAGAAGCACCGTGGCAGCTTGGATTACCCCACCCAAGCGAAAGAACTCAACACGTCGGCCGAGCAGTACCATTAGACTGGGCAAGGGGCGCAACAAGATGCCGTCATACTCACCCCGGATGATATACTCCTGGAACCGATGTAGTTCGCACCCAAAGGTACGGAAGAGGGAGGCACTGATACCTACTACGCCATATATGACACCGATCTGTGGCAAGCTCCAACCACCCACGCTGCGGGCATTGTAGATAATCGTTATAACTACCAGGAAATCGGTTAGGGTAATCCAACAATGGAAAAAGAGGGAAACCAAGAAACTAAACTTGTATTGCAGTAACGCTTGCCAAGTGGCTGTCAAGAGGCGCCAATAGAGTCGGAGACTGGTCTTCATCCGCCTTGCACCTCCAGATGGCGCCGTGCCAGCAGGGTTAGACCACGGCAAATCACCGTTAACAGGCATGCCCATGTGGCGGGGAGCAACAAAGCCCCCAGCCCTGCAAGCCCAGATAAATCAGATTGGGATAGTGGGCGAGGGCAGCCCAAGGTGAGAAGGGGAGAATACGTCCAAGTATCCCGGGTAATAGGTCCACAGGCAGCTGCCCTCCGGATCCGGCTGTGAAGAGCGCCATGTTGAGATAAGTAATCCAGCGGATATCGGTGGTCCAAAAGCTGACCAGACCCTCGAGATAGCCAAGACAGAGGGCCACATAAAGCGCTAAGGCAAGGCTGGGTAGTAACAGAAGTAGCGATGGAGCTTTAGGAATGTGGTAGCCAACGGTAAGCGCGTAGAGTAGGTAGAGGGGAAGAGAGCGATAAATCAGCTTGTACAAATGCTCACCACTCTGGCGACAGATAACGTACGTGAAAAAGTCAATGGGGCGCAGCAACTCCAAGCTGATGTCGCCAGTACGTACTGCTAACTGTATGTTCAATCCGTGCGGCCAACTTACAAAGTTATACATAACCTGACCAAAGGCTGCCCAGCATACCAACTGGTCAACCCGATAGGGACCCACACTACCAAGTGGACCGGCGGTGGCCAGCCAAATGTAGATGTTGATGTAACCAAAGAGAGCGCTACCCATGGTATCCACCAGGTGAGCTACCCGATACTGGAAGTTGCGTCGGTAAGTTTTGTGCACTAGCAACCAGTAGGCGTACAAGCCCCATTCCTCCTCTGATGCCAGTCGCATGACTGGAAAGCCCCGCTCGAGAGATGGTAACAGCGGGGCTAATCATTCTATCATAATTCTAGTTTGGATACCAGATCTCTTGCAGGCAGGAAATAGAATAGTCGCAGAGAAAATGCAGGGAGAAAACAAAGCGAGGAGGTGCAGCATGCTATCCCGATGTGGGTTGGACTGTAGCCAATGTTATGCTTATCCCCATGATTGCCAGGGGTGTGAGGCCGTTGCAGGAGCCCCTTTTTGGACGCAACAAGAACAAGGGGGTATGGAACAGTGTGAGCTTTATCGCTGTTCAGCGGAAAAGGGCTATGCCCATTGCGGTTCTTGTCAGGAGTTGCCCTGCAAGAAGTGGTATGATTTGAAGGATCCATCATACAGTGAGGAACAACACTTACAAAGTATACAGGAGCGGATAAAAAGACTACGCCCATGAACGGAGGACGGTTCCTGTGAGGCACAGGAACCGTCCGCGTTTTACCACCTGGTTCTTAGTAGATCATTCATTGTGTAGAAACCTGCTGGTTGCTGACAAAGAAACTCGGCGGCTTTAACAGCTCCTTCAGCATAGACCCGGCGATCATGCACTGTATGGGTCAAGGCGAGGGTCTCCCAATCGGTGAAAAAGCGCACTTGGTGTTCTCCCAGAACACTGCCGCCCCGTATAGAATGGACACCGATATCATGAGGCTCACGCAGCGCCAACCCTTGGCGGCCATGTACAGGGGACCTGGGTCCGAGAGCTCGCTGCAAAACAGCCAAGAGTTCTTTGGCACTGCCCGAAGGGGCATCCTGTTTATACCGATGGTGGATTTCCACTATTTCGATGTCGCTATCTGCCAAGACTAAGGCCACAGTTTCCGCCAGTACCAGCAATAGGTTTAATCCTAAGGAAAAGTTGGGTGCCTGCAGGATGGGGATGGTCTTACTGGCCGACCGGATTTGGGTCTGCTGCTCTGCCGAATGGCCAGTGGTGCCAATGACCACGGGTAGTTTCTTCTGCAGGGCGTATGCCAACAGGTCAGAGGTGCATTCGGGTAAAGAAAAATCCACAATCACATCGGCAGGGGGCAGCGCCCGTTCGGCTCTAGTGACACGGCCGACTACCTTATGTCCCTTCTCTTCTATTACTTGGCACGCGGTGCGCCCCATCTGACCACTGGAGCCCCATACAATCACGCGCATTGCTCATCCTCCTAGTCGACAAGCCTTGATTACCCATGAAGAGTCGAAGGGAGATCATACGTACTGTTCGATGATGCTCTGCAGTGTCCCGGGCAGGAAACTGACTATCGGAATCTCCAGGATGGTATAGGCTCCTGGGGGTTGACGTTTGGCGGCCCGGGCACTGGAAACCATTACTTGCCCTGTAAGGGCAGGGTTGGTAACGCGGCTTTCGTAGCGGAAGAACTGATTGGCCGTCTTTCCGGCAGTGCCGTGCCGTTCCATTACCACCCCGTGACCCGTATCCGTCAACTTGGCCACATCCTTTACGGCAAATACGTGGGTTTCGTCATGAGAAAAATAGGGGTCTTGTTTAATGGCGTTGGCTATGGTCTCAAGGGCATAGCCCGGTTCCAGTTCCACGTAGACTTGTCGTCTATGCTGTCCATATCCAATGGGCAGAGTAAGGGAGAGGGCGTTCTTTACTCCCTCTTTCTCCTTTGCTACCACCGTATGTCCCATGCTCATGCCAGGCCCAAAGTTGGTGTAGGTGATTCCTCGGGGGGCTTGCAGAGCGAGAATTGCCCGAATCAAAGAATCAGTCCCCGGATCCCAGCCGGCCGCTATCACAGCGCTAGCACCTCCCTGCCGGGCAGCTTGGTCCAGTTCCTGGCGCAGGCGCCATAGCTCACTGCCATGAATATCAAAACTGTCAACGGTGCATATCCCTTGTTGTAGTAGTGGAACGGCTACCTTCTCGACACTGCGGCTGGGAACGGCCAGCACAGCCACATCCACCTTTCCCAGCTCATCCATGCGACTGACAACGGATACGTGCGGTGGAAGCAGTTGACGGGCACGACAAAGCGCATGTTCCCGCACCACCACGCCCGCCAAGTCAAGATCGGGAGCCGCTTCTATTGCATCGAGTGCTCCTGTACCCACATTGCCCAAACCGACGACGGCAACACGTGTTTTGTCCACTGAAAGACCACCTCCCATGTTCCTCACTCGTTCATAAGGATGCGAGATGAGCCAAATATATGCTCGTTGTGCCGTCAGAAAGAGGACGCATTGTGACTTTTCCCCGCCTAAAAGGGGAAGAGGCTAGAGGAAAGGGAGCAAAGGTGTGGAATCCAAGAGAGGGTGGTTTTGTCAGTTCGGCTGGAGGTGACTTCATGTTCTTTCGTCTTGGGATTCTTAACGTCCAAAGGCAGTTGGCTCGTAGTACCTTGGTGGTCGTAGCTTTAGCTATGGCGGCTATTAGCCTTACGAACTCCATAGCTTTGCAGGAGATTCCGCCTCTGCGTATAGCTCCCTTCCTGAACCGCTTTACAGGAGGACATATTCTGGTAATTCCTTTTCGTTGGGCAGGTCAGCAGCTAAGTGACGTCACCGGCTCCCTGCAATTTGAGCCAACTAGTCTGATTGCCAGTGGTAGCAGCTGGCTAGATTGGTTCTACCCGCAATTCTATGAGCAGGGTTTCTGGGTACCGCTGGGTGAAACTCCGACCGAGTTCATAGATGCTGATGTGCTTGCTGGTCTTACCGCTTTCCCGGGGGTTGAGGCGGTAGTAACTGTACCTATGCTACCGGCGGTGGTTTATGCCATAGGTCCCAATGGTGAGGTAGCTTATCCGATTCGCATAGCGCCCTTGACGGAAGAGATCCGCCAACTGACGGCCGACAGTAAGCAGTCTAATCAGTTTGCTTTGGCCGCTAGAGGCATCTATTTTAACCAGGCCGCTCAGGTTTTACGGGAAAAGCCTAAATATGAACGACCAGGTGTGGAAGTAGAGCTTCTGTTGCCGCAATTGGACGACGGCGGCAAACTGGGCATTACAGCGGCCACTAAGTATACCGTGCCCTTTGGCGCTTACCTGCAGGTTCCAACGCGAGAAGTAACGTGGATGGATTCGCTGGGGGGTACCTTAACCGAGGTAGGTCGGCTAATTGCCGATATTGCCTGGATAGGTGAGAATAGCTGGCGGGAAATTGTTGCATTGGTGACTGGTGGTAACGATAGTCTTCCCATTGGTAATGTGGTCTTACGGGTGGAAGATCTGCAGGTTCTGGAGCCCACCATTGCCAAACTAAGTAAAGCTTACCCTGACTTGACTTTTGTGAGTTTGGGTGAGGTGGAAGAGCGCATCTTCCATACGGGGCATCTTGAGCAGTTTACGCAAGCCCCTCGGGTGGTGTGGAAACAGGAAGGGCAGCCTCGACTTACCGTGCCCATTTCCTTTAGCCGTATATTCTCCTATTTACTGGTGCTGATTGCAGCTATTCTTCTCGGTGGGCACATGTTAACCGGTGTGGCAGCACGCAATCAAGAAATTGGAACATTGCGGGCACTTGGCGCCCGTCGGCGGGATATACTGGTGCTTGGCGTCAGCGAGACGGTAGCACTCACGGTAATCGGGTCTACTTTGGGCTTTTTTCCCCTGCGTCTATTTGGTGTTATTATGCAGCTACGAGGTGGCCAAGCCTTCTTACCGGTATTCATTGGGGTTCTAAAGGAGTATATGCAGATTAGCGGCCTCACCTTGGCGGCAGCGCTCCTATTCTCATTGTTACCCGTGTGGCGGCTGGCTAGTGTAGCTCCCATGGAGGTGTTGCGCAATGAATAGCCTGGTTCGTCTATGGAGCAAGCGGGTCTGGTGCTTTCGTTTCGTTCACCTGTTGGTGGCGGCGCTTGTAGCGGCCGTAGTTGTTGTAGCTCTGCTATATCAGGGGTATGTGGGAGCATTGAGTGAGAGCTTTGCTGACCGTTTGGTCTTTCCCCAGTTTCCGGGCGCTGCTGCAGTATTCGCCCCTGGATTGGTCCAACCACCGCGGCAGGTGACTACTCCGCCCAATTTGCAGCTGGCTCTAATGACTACCACCACCCGTCACGGAAACATTCATCTGGGGGTCGTGCTATCCTCCTACGCAGGTGGCTGGCCTGTGCCAAAAGGCAATGAGGTCTGGTTACCTGTCAGTCTACGAGGTCATGTTTTTGATGAAGGGGTTGGCGACAGCCTTACCCTAACCTATTTTGGCAGGGGTCCTTGGCAACAAGCAGAAGTGGTTGTTGCTGGATACTACGAAGATGCTCGACTTCTTAGCCCAATCTTGATTAGCCTTCCCTTTGCCCAAGAGTGGCTAGGTGACCAACTGGTCTATGCTCAGTCCGTATTGGTTTATCCGGAGAGCGCCCTCAGGCAGCTGCGAAGCAACTTATACCGTATTCCGAATGCACAGTTGGTTAGTCTGGATTCAGCCTTTTTGGGAGCTAAGTATCTGGTTAGTAGTATGTTTGCTGGTGGTGACTTAGCTCTGGTCTTAGGGATAGTGTTTCTGGCTATCGGGGTAGGCATTTTCGGTCTCTTGGTCTTCTTGGATAGTCGTAGTGAGATAGCCATGCTGAAAACCTTGGGTTTGAAACCAGGTGAAGTGAGTCGGCTTTCGCTTTTCGAGTTCGGTTTCTCTACTCTCATAGGATTAGGTTTGGGATGGGCAGTGATCTCTGTTCTGCAGGAGCACATTAGCTTTCCCTTTAAGTATGATCTGGCACTTCTTCGTCATGGTTTCCTGCTGGTTGGCTGTGCCTTTGCTTTGGCGCTATTTGCGCCGGCACGCTTGGCAAGGGTTGCTACCGTTAACGAACTGTTGCTGAAGCGACCGACTCTACTTTTCAGTCAGGTGATTAGTAGTGTGGAGGGGCAACGTCCCGCATTACATGACATCATCAGCCGTGGCTGGAGCTGTCTGAAGCTGGAGAGCGATGGAAGCAATTTTCTCGGTACAGTTGTTCCGCAGCAGGGGGCTTTTGTGCGACAAGGTGAGCTGGTGGGATGGCAGACGACCTGGTTTGGTATGGGGGAAAAGCGCTATGTGGCGCCCCATGATGGTATTGTGCAAATGGTGGACCCAAAACGGGGGGTGGTGGCAATCTCTCCCTGCGTGGAACCGAAAGAGGGAAGTATTTAGTTGGTCAGTAGCGAAACATAGGGGTTTCAGGTTGAGGAAAAGATGGTTGACCATCGGTCCGGCCTGCGACCCCTTTTTTCTGCAGGAATCTAGTTGACCAACGGCAAAGAATACTAGTTATGGCTACACATGACGGAGGAAAAAGGGTGGGGGCAATGAAGCAAGTGGAAGGCGCGGGATCGCCGTTACCCCGGCTAGGTCTGCGCAGCATTCGCCGCGAATACCGGGCTATCGGCCAGGTGGAAGCGGAACCACGCCTATTCGTAGGCGAGAAAGAGTATAGTGCTTTGACCCTTTCGGAGCGGTTATCCTCTTCGTCAGACTACTTGCTATTACCTGATGGAGAGCAGATATCGCAGGGGCAGGCGCGAGCCAGTGGGTTGGCGGGCTTCGGTCGCGCTTATGATGGCACGTCCCTAGAGCCGTTTCCACTGCCACCGGAGTCCATGCTATGGCATGACTTTCGACAAGTTCCAGGTCCTTGGCAAGAGATCTACCCTTTAATCCTAACCCCCCCGGTGCGAAAGCCCTACGCCCATCTAGAATGGCTCCGTTACTGGGGCTTTTCCGGTGGGTTGTTTGGAACTCTGTATGAGGTGGGGGTGCCATTGGTCCGCTGGCTAAAAGACTATTTGGACCGAGTGCCGCAGCCGCGGGTCTTGGTAGTAGGGACCGCGACAGTGCAGAATTACATGTATCATCTGGCCAACAGAGAACGGGTTTGGCGACTGACTACTGAACACCGCTATCAAGAGGGTTGTCTGAATTTCATTTCTCCTGAGCTAGTTGTGGCTACCCCTCAGCTGGCAGAAACCACGTGGGATATCGTTTGCTTGGTAAACGCCCACATGTTCTTAGGGGAGGAGCATTCCCAGCTGGTTAATGTTTTGCAGACCCTGCCGCGTCGGCTGTTTGTTGGGCTGTTTGCCCATCGGGACTGGCAAGAGCGGACGGAGCAGCGTATCCGTTGTGCTAGTCTGCTCGGTATTACAGCTGGCGGTTCTAACCACCTTATTTGGCACTATCTCCTACGCAACCCTAAGGAGATGCCGCGACCATTACCCGAGCCCCCAGCCATTCCTTTGCGGTCAGAGGGTGAGGTGCAAGAGCGAAGGGAACCTGATCTAGCTCCTTATAGTTTTGAACTCCGAAGCTTCATCCGCGATGCCGAGCACTTTAGCCAAGTTTCGGGAACCCCTGTTCCTTTTCGGCCCTATTATAATCAAAGGCCCAATTATGGCACCTTAGACAGAAGGCAACTGGCTTGGTATCTCTATTGGCGACACGAGGTGCGGCAGGGCCGCTACTTAGAAACGGGGCTCGATTATATTCGATTACTAGCGCAGGAACTGGTTAATGGTTTCGGCGGCCAGAATGTTATGGAGCGCTATAGATTCTTGCAAGAGCTGTGGCTCCATTATCGTCAGGCGTACCCTTCGCTAGACAACTGGTTACCTGAATGGCTCTGCGACTACCTATTAGTCAATGAGTGTCCTCTGGATCCGCTGCTACCGCTATTGCAGGCTGCAAAACTAAGCATACCCACCCGATACCCGGACATGTTGTTAGAGCGTTTCCATTCCTGTGGTTGGCGATCAGTGCCCTTTTCGCTGCTGGAGCAGCTCTTGGGGATATCGCTGCGTCAGAGTCAGGTGTATACGTCGGAAGACCGTAAGATAATAGCAGAGACCGTTCTCCGTACTCTTCATAACATCGAAGCCAAGTGGATACAAGAGAACGGGCAGGGGATCCTAGCGCGGTATCGCCCGCCTCGGCCACTGACACTCAAACGTCTGCCATTTAGCAACACCCTCTTTGGACGAGCTACGCGGCTCATCTACTTCGGTCGTTACTATCCCTACAGCCAGCAAAGGGGATTCTTACAGCTACTACTTGCCGTAGTGAAAGAGAGCGAGAATCTACTTAGGGTCAAGCGGGGTTATCGAGGTCGTGTACGCACCGCCGCCGTGTCCGATCTAGTACCGAAGCTGGTGGAAGAGGCTTTTCTGCTGAAGCAACCGTCAACGAGAGTTACGATAGATAACGATCGGGTCAAAGAGTTGCTGGTCGAATCCGATGCAGTGCGAGACCTACTGCTGGCCAAGGCCAGCAAAGAGGGATCTGAAACGGATCCCACGGATGGAGAAGATAAAACGCCAGGAGCTGGGTTGGCGACGATGGTGGTGCAACATAATGCTACACTGATGGCAGAAGCATCGGAGTTGGAAGTCTATATCCGTCTGTTTGATGGTCTAGAGGATATGGAGATTAGGGCTTTAGCCGCTCTATTAGAAGACGATGGATGGGAAAAACTAATACATATCTGTCAAGAAAGGGCTATGATGCCCGAACTGTTGGTGGATCGCATCAATCAGGTGGCGCTGGAAGTACAAAACGATATCCTGATCGACACAACTAGTACACCACCCACAATAGTGGAAGATTACTTGCCGCAAGTTATTGGACTGGTAAAGCACTTTGAGGCGCAGAAGAGGTGAGGCATATGACCATAGCAGTTCCTAAGCGGATTTCTAGCGCCCTTCTAGGCTCTTTGGCCGCTGGGGTTGTGCCCCGTATTGGTCTGGAGTATATAGCCGTGGGACGCCAACAGGAGATTAGGGCCTTATTACAGGATTTGGATAATATCGCTGCTGGCGGTGCTGCCTTTCGTTTGATTGTGGGGCGCTACGGCTCGGGCAAGAGCTTCTTACTACAGCTTATCCGCAATCATGCCATGGACCGCGGTTTTGTGGTAGCCGACGCCGACTTGTCGCCGGAACGTCGGCTGACAGGATCGCAACGACAAGGGGTAGCCACCTACCGGGAGCTAATGCGCAATCTAGCTACCAAGATTCGGCCCGATGGTGGTGCTTTACCGGCCATCTTAGAGCGTTGGATCGCCAATATTCAGATGCAGGTTGCCAAAAGCACCGGTCTAGATGCCACCAGTGATGCCTTCACTGCAGCGGTTGAGCGGCAGATGATGACGGTCATTGGTAAAATGGAAGAACTAGTTCACGGCTTTGACTTCGCTTCCGTACTAAGGAGTTATTGGAGAGGCTACCGTCAGGGGAATGAGCAACTAAGAGACGCGGCTTTGCGTTGGTTGCGGGGTGAGTTTAGCACCAAGACCGAGGCCCGTCAGGCCCTTGGTGTGCGGGTTGTTATCGATGACGACTCCTGGTATGACTACATAAAGCTCGTAGCCCGTTTGGCGGTAGGGTTAGGATATAAGGGGTTAATCATCATACTGGATGAGATGGTAAATCTCTATAAGATTAGCCATGCCCAGTCGCGGCAGGCCAACTATGAGAAGTACCTAACCATGTTCAATGACACAATGCAAGGCAAGGCAAGCTACTTGGGTATCATTACTGCAGGTACCAGCCAGTTTGTTGAAGATACTCGCCGCGGGCTGTACAGCTATGAGGCACTGCGTTCGCGTCTGACAGAGAGTCGTTTACTGCCCAGCGGGCTACTTGACACCCGGGGGCCCATTCTGCGGTTGGCCCTACTCAGTTACGAAGAGTTGTTTGTTCTGCTCTGCCGTCTCCGTGATATTCATGCCGGTCACTATGGCTATGCTCCCCGCTTGGTGGATAGTCAGTTAATCTTGTTCCTGCAGGAGGCAGTGAATCGCTTAGGAGCCGAGGAGTTATTGACGCCACGAGAAGTAACTCGAGACTTCATAACTCTGCTTAACCTACTGGAGCAGAATCCGGAGCTGCAATTTGAACAGTTGCTTAAGGGAATGGAACTTCATAAGGAAGAGACAGATGAGGACGATCTGGCTGAGTTTGTGTTATGAATGAGTTTGCTCGCTTAGCACCTTTTATCAAAGAATATATATTTCGGCACGGATGGACTGAGTTGCGGGAGATCCAAACTCAAGCTATCCAAGCAATCCTAGATACCGATGCTCATCTGTTGCTAAGTAGTGGTACCGCCTCCGGTAAGACCGAAGCAGCTTTCCTACCTATTCTGACGCTGCTGACGGACAATCCCGCCTCCAGTATTGGGGTACTCTATATTGGCCCCACCAAGGCCCTGATCAATGACCAGTTCTATCGCTTGCAGGGCCTGTTGGCTGAGGCCCACATCCCTGTCTGGAGTTGGCATGGAGACGTGGCAACCAGCTATAAGAAGCGTCTGCTACGTCAGCCCCAAGGGGTATTGCAAATCACTCCCGAATCATTGGAAAGTCTCCTTATCAATCAAAGACAGCACCTATGGGCCATGTTTCATGATTTGCGTTTTATTGTCATTGACGAAGTTCATGTCTTCATGGGAAATGACCGGGGGCAACAGATTCTGTGCCAGTTAGGGCGTTTGATCGGTTACACCAGAGTTGAACCGCGGCGCGTAGGTTTATCTGCCACCTTAGGTGACGTGAAGGGAGCTTGCAGCTGGTTAGCCAGTGGCAGCCAGAAGGAGGTTTTGGCACCGTCTGTGACGGCCAGTGGGCAGAAACTCCGCCTTTCATTAGAACATTTCTATCGGCCAATGGAAGGAACAGAGAGAGTGACAGATGACCCCTATTACAGGTACATTTTCCAACAAAGCCTTGGACGCAAGTGCCTTATTTTCGCCAATCGGCGTAGTGAAACAGAGACTGTAATAAGTGCTTTACGCCAGATGGCGGCGGAGCAGGGTCTTCCTGATGTCTATCATGTACACCACGGCAGCGTGGCCCCAGCTTTACGCGTGGCGGCGGAAGCCGCCATGCGTGAACCTCATCAGCCGGCAGTGACGGCCGCCACGGTTACGTTGGAGCTGGGCATTGACTTGGGGCAATTGGAGACCATAATTCAACTGGAAGCGCCCCATTCGGTGATGAGTTGGCTACAGCGTTTAGGCCGTTCGGGGAGACGAGGTGGGCCCCAGGAGATGCGCCTAGTTACCAGTGAGAGTGGGGCCGAAGGGATACAGGCGCCCTTGCCTTGGCAACTATTGCAAAGCATGGCTATTATTGAACTTTATCTGCGGGAGCGCTGGATTGAACCGGTGGAGCCACCACGCTACCCCTATAGTTTGCTTTACCAGCAGACCATGTCCATACTCTTGGCTGCTGGTGAACTGCAACCTACCCAATTGGAGCAGCGGGTGCTCACGTTGCCACCCTTTAGGCATGTGAGCCCGCAACGGTACCGTAGGCTCCTACAGCATCTTCTGACCATTGGGCATTTGGAGCGTCTGGAAACAGGAGCCTTAATTGTCGGTCTTGCAGCGGAAAAGGTTGTCGGCAACTGGCGTTTCTATGCGGTTTTCCAGGACAGTAATGAGTATAGAGTGCATGACGGTACACGTGAAATTGGCAGTATAAACTACGAACCGGCGGTAGGTGACCTCATTGCCTTAGCAGGTTCCACCTGGAAAGTACGGGAAGTGGTGGTTTCTAGGCGACAGGTCTTGGTCCAGGCAGCACCCGGCCATGCTGTCACCTACTGGATTGGCATAAGCACCCCCATTCATCAGCGGGTACTAGGGAAGATGCGAGAGCTACTTCTGGGTGATGGCGACGACTACCCCTACCTGCGGCCGGGAGCTAGAGCCCGGTTAGAGGCGGCACGGCGCTGGGCGAAGGCTATGGGGCTTGCGGAGCGTAGTGTGGTGGCTCGGGGACAGAACTTCTTTTGGATTTTTCCGTGGAGGGGAAGCAAAGGCTTTTCCGCTCTGGAACGTGCCTTGCGTCAGCAGGGGTCGAATCTTGGTGTGCGCCATATCGCGGCATACTGTCCCTATTATTTAATGGTGGAAGCGGAGCACGGGAGGGGGGACCGCTTGGAGGTGGTCATACAGCAACTGCAGGAAGAGATCAATAGGGGAGTCACTTTCTTGCAGGGATATCGGGTACCCCGTCTCAACAAGTATGACGCTTTTCTACCCGCTGAACTGTTACGCCAATCCTATGAAGATGTTCAGCGCCCCGAACCGATTCATGCCTGAAAATCCCAATGCATTTCTAAGGAGCTTAGGCTATAATGGGGCTGAAATTGCTTGGTACATAGAGAGAGAATTAAACTAGAATAGAGAGAAGAGAAAGAGAGAAAGAATGCCACCCTTTCTGCGCCATTCAGAAAGGGGGAAGGTGTGTTGTTCAAGACGAAACGGGGCCTCGTCAAGTTACTGGCCTCCATGTTGGTAGTAGTAGCAGTAGTTACTTTAGTACCTTTCGCTGCAGCGCCTGAGGAAGCGGAAGCAGCCACACGGTTTTCCAACCGCTATTCGGTTGTTGAAACCGCTCGCAAGTATATGGGACGACCCTATGTTTTCGGGGCTAATGGTCCTCGCAGTTTTGACTGCTCCGGTTTTACTCGCTATGTTTATCGTCTGCACGGCTATTACATTCCACGTACAGCTGCTAGCCAGTCGCGGGTAGGAGCATTTGTTGCAAAAGGAAATTGGCGCTATGGCGACCTAATTTTCTTCCGCAACACCTATAAGAAAGGCATTTCCCATGTGGGCATCTATGCAGGCAATGGACGCATTATCCATGCTTGGCCACGCAGTGGTGTTACGGTCCACAACTTCACCACTTATCGTTATCTCGCTACGAGATACGCAGGTGCTCGTCGTATTCTTAAGTAAAGAAGCAGCACGAGGGCCGTTCGGGGGGAACGGCCTTTTTTTTGTCGCAGAGGAGAGGAAAAATGCTAAAATAAAACAATACGAACCTAAAGGAGCCGATTGTAATGGAGCGAGTTGTCAGTGTAGATCTAGGGGCGACAAGCCTTAAGGCGGCCCTCATCGATAGGACGGGAAACATTCTCTGTCGTAAAACCATCGCTACCAGTAAGGCAGGCCGGGCTGCTATTATTGAGCAGATGGTGACCGTGATTCAAGATCTGGCCCGCGGTGAGTCGGTGAAAGCGGTTGGTATTGGCACGCCAGGCTTTGTTGATAGCAAGATGGGAAGTGTGCTGCTGGCTACAAACATACCTGGTTGGAGTGGTACTCATCTGGCTCATACCTTACAGGAACACCTGGGTCTTCCCGTTGTAGTAGAAAACGACGCCAATGCGGCGGCGTTAGGAGAAGCCTGGAAGGGCGCGGGGCAGAGCTTGGAGAGCTTTATTATGATCACGCTGGGTACCGGCGTCGGCGGGGCCCTATATAGTCGCCGTACCGGTCTCTTGAGTGGTAGCGGCTTCCGAGGTGGCGAGATAGGCCATGCTATTCTCTATCCGGGTGGTGCAGCCTGCGCCTGTGGACAAAAGGGCTGTGTAGAACAGTACTTATCCGGGCATGTTTTGGAGGCCAACTATCTCCGCAGAACCAACAAGCGCCTGAGTAGCGCGGAGGTTCTAGCAGCCGCCGCAAAAGATGATGTGGCTCGTGGAATAGCTGAACGTTTCGCTTTTGATTTGGCCGTGCTCATTACAAGTCTACAGAACATCTTTGATCCTGCCGGCTTTGTCATCGGTGGAGGCCTAGTTCACTGGCGGGCCACCTGGTGGTCCTGGCTGGATCGGAATGTGAGAGAGCAATGCGTACACGGAGGACGGGTCTGTCTTCTGCCAGCTGCCACCGGAAATGATGCGGGTCTCTATGGTGCTGCCTATCTTGCCTTTAGTAACCTGATGGGAGCTTTATAGACTATGAGGGCGATAATCAACGGTACGGTGATCAGCGGAGGAAGGGTTTGGCCCGACTATGGGGTGGTTTTTGACAGCAAAATCCGCGCCGTGGGTCCTGCCTGCGGGGTAGAGGCTTGGCCCATCAAGGAACGAATTGATGCTAAAGGGCTGATTGTGGCTCCTGGACTGATTGATCTCCATATCCATGGCTGTGGAGGTCGTGATATGATGGATGCTACGCCGGAGGCTTTGGATACTATGGCAACCTGCTTAGCCCAGCATGGAGTCACGTCCTTTTTGCCGACTACCATGACCAGCAAGTGGGGAGAAGTGCAAAGGGCTTTGACTAACGTTCGGCAACTGGCGAATGATGATAATTGGACAAAGCAGGTGCGGGCACGCATACTAGGAGCGCACTTGGAAGGTCCCTTCTTGAACCCCAGTTATAAGGGGGCCCATGCTGCGGAGCACCTGTCTCTACCCAACTTCGAGCTTATTGCTGAATACTTAGATGTTATCCGCATAATCACGTTGGCCCCGGAGCTGGCGGGGGCGAGAACCTTGTTGGCGCAGCTGACGGCTTTTCCACAGCTCGTGCTAGCTATGGGACATACAGGCGCCAGCTATGAAGAGGCCAAGGTTGCTATGGACTTAGGAGTGCGTCACGCCACCCATCTGTTCAATGCTATGGCTCCTCTGCATCATCGGCAGCCAGGCGTAATCGGTGCAGTGCTGGCCAGTGGGCTCAGCGTTGAGCTCATCGCCGACGATTTGCATGTGCACCCCGGCCTATATTCACTTCTGTATAAGACTCTGGGCCGAGAAGGTTTGATTCTGGTTAGCGATTCCATGCGGGCTGCCGGCTTAGGTGATGGCTTATACGAACTTGGCGGTCAAAAGGTGTGGGTGGAAGGCGGCGCTGCCCGTCTGGCTGATGGAACGTTGGCAGGAAGTGTGGTTACCCTCAATCAGGCGGTAATCAACTTCCAGCGGGCCACCGGTTGTTCATTAGCTGAGGCGATTGGGCTGGCTACCCGCAATCCGGCGCGTCTGCTGGGTCTTGAGCAGAAAATCGGGGACCTGGCAGTGGGTATGGACGCAGACATAGTGATAATGGACAGGGATGGGCAGGTTCGACGCACCATTGTTGGCGGTAGGGGTTAAGTTAAGCAGCAATACTGGGAAGAAGGTGATGGTTATGCTAGACGACATTCGGCTAGAGATTTGTATAGATTCACTATCCTCGGCCCTGGCAGCTCAAGATGGTGGTGCCTGTCGGGTTGAACTATGCGACAATTTGCTGGTAGGGGGGACTACTCCCAGTTACGGCATGATCAAGCAGGTGCGGCAGGTATTGACTATTGGGCTACACGTGCTGATTCGCCCCCGGCGGGGCGATTTCTATTACACCACCGACGAGTTAGCCATTATGCGGGAAGACATTCGGATAGCTAAGGGGCTGGGGGCTGACGGCGTCGTGTTAGGCGTGTTGCAGCCCGATGGCAATGTAGACATGCGGATAGCAGAGCAGTTGATTGGATTAGCGCGACCTATGAGCGTTACATGGCACCGGGCCTTTGACTTAACACGGGATCCGGTTCGCGCCTTGGAGGATATAATTGCCTTGGGCTGCGATTATCTACTGACATCAGGGCAACAGCCCACAGCTTGGGAAGGCAGAGAGTTGCTGGCGCGTTTGGTGGAGCAAGCTGCGGGTCGTATCGTTATTATGCCCGGGGGTGGGGTGCACGAGGAAAACATAGGGCGATTGCGACGGATAACTGGTGCCAGAGAGTTTCATTCCTCGGGGCGGCATACCATTCCTAGTGGTATGGAGTGGCAACGTCCCAACTTATATATGGGTGCATGGCAACAATCGGAGTACGAGCTGGTAGTCGTCGATAGAAGGCGGGTGGCGGCCATGCTGCGGGCAGCCTCGTTTTTGGAAAGAAATAACTAGACGCAAGAATGTTAAGTTATCTTAATAACTTTATTTTTGTGCGGCATAACGTGAATTAGTATGCTATGATAGAGATGGAATAAATAGTAGCGATATGCTATGATTTTCGCAAAATCGCTCTTTACTCAGGTTTAGCTTTGCTGAATAACTATGCAACATAGTCCCGTTTCGAAGTCTAAGGAGGGAAGGAGGTAGAAAAATGGCCAAGAGCCGACAAGAGCTGGAGTTGATGGTTGAAGAATTGAGCCGCTCCGTGGCAAGTCTCATGGAGGAGATCATCAACACCGGCGACATGCTAGCTGATGATCAGATGAAGCTGGCACTGCTTGAAGACAGCAATAGGCCGGACTATCAGGACTTGCGTGTCTATTACGTTCGCCGCCTAGTTCGCAACCGTCGCAAGCTAGAAGATCTCCGGAGCGCCTTAGATCGTCAGCAAGAGCAACTTGAGAGTGCAAAAGAGAAACTACGTAATGCTCCAGCGGAGGCACTAGTAGCGCAATAATCAGCTAAAGTAATAAGCTTTTTCATAAAAAGACAGGCCTGTCGCTTGTCTTTTTTCTTTTAGCAAGAAGGTTCCATAATATGGCTAGCAAGTAAATTGCAGGACTCCAGCTGTAAGGCTCGAATATAGTCCTCCAAGACCCAAGGGAGGAGTGGATGTTCTGCAACAAAAGGTTGCACCCGAGCGTCTCAGAGATAGCTAGATAGCAAAGGAGAGAGAGGCAATGCGTAGAATAATCATTCCCCTTCTGGTAGTCGCCTTGCTACTACCAGCGACTGCTCCTGTTTCTGTAGCAGCCCTGGAGAAACCGGCTTTTAAACTAGGTAATGAGGTGCTGTTTGAGCGTTATCTACACCTAATTGCAGGAAAGCGGGTAGGGTTAGTTACCAACCAGACGGGCGTTAATAGTAAGGGCGAGTCCACCATAGACCGGCTAGCTCAGAATCCAGACGTGGATCTAGTGGCCCTATTTGGACCTGAACACGGTATTGATGGTAAGGCCAAGGCTGGAGTCTATGTGGAATCCTATATCCACCCAGAGCTCAGTATACCCGTATATAGTCTATATGGTGCTACCCGTCGCCCCACAGCGGCGATGCTGCGGGATATCGATGTCATCTTGTATGATATTCAGGATATTGGAGCCCGTTCATACACCTATATTTCCACCATGTACTATGTGATGGAAGAGGCCAAGAAATATAACATTCCTGTTGTTATTTTGGATCGGCCCAATCCGGTGGGCGGAGAGATATGTGAGGGGCCTGTACTAGAGGATTTTACCATTGGCTTCATCGGTATTGATAATCTACCCATAGCACATGGTATGACAGTTGGCGAGTTGGCCCGCTTCTTCAACCGCAAGATAGCCCACCCGTCATTGCATGTGGTACCCATGGAGGGATACACCCGCGACATGATCTGGTTTGACACCGGGCTGCCCTGGATCCCAACCTCACCCATGATACCTTACGTAGAGTCGGCATTCGGCTATAATGCCACTGGCTTAGGTGACGGGACGGGCATCCACCAAGACGACTACTTCCGCTGGATTGGTGGCGCGGGTATTGATAGTCAGAAGTTTGCCGACCTGATGAACAGTAGCAAACTGCCGGGTGTCGTGTTTATCCCTGAGACCCGAGGCGGCCATGGTGGTGTGCGCCTTCAGATTACCGATTTCCGCACATTCAACCCGGTACGGGTTAACATCCACGCTCTTGCTTATGGAAAGCGCCTAATCAACTTCACCGTTCCGAAGAGTGGCAACACCTATAACTCTCTTAGCATGTTCGCCAAGATAATGGGTGGCAACCGTATGGGAGAGTGGTTGGAACAGAAGCTGTCGCCGCAGCAGATAGAAGCGCGTTATGCAGCGGAACTTTCCCAGTTCAAGCGGGACCGTCAGCCCCATCTAATCTACGGCTACCACGGCGGGGCTGGTCCTAACCTACAGGTGGACAATATACCTTTGTTCAGTGATGTGAAACCCTATATCGATAGCAGTGATCGGGTGATGGTTCCCTACAGAGTGATAGGACAAGCGTTGGGAGCGAAAGTGCATTGGAATGCGGAAGAGAGGAGTGTTACCCTGCAAAAGGGTGAGAACACGGTGGTCTTTAAGATAGGTGAGAAGACTGTATACCTAAATGGTCAGCCGAGAGTTATGGATACGGTGGCCGTGATCAAAGACAATCGCACGCTGGTACCTGTGCGTTATGTAAGCGAACTTCTTGGTGCCTTTGTGCATTGGGACCAACCTTCGAGAACCGTGATCGTACGAACCCAGCCATAGAGTTTACTGGGGCTGTCGCAAGGCAGCCCCTTTTTCTCTATGGTGCGGACCGTGCTCCTGCTCGCGGGTCCAGTCAAGAGAGACGAGGCTGTTCTTGACTGGATGCCACGCTACTTTGGCCGATGGGCCCAACTGCTAATATAAGCAATAGCCCTATTACTAGGTCGCTTGGGAGACTGACTCTCTTGGCAGACCTATAGTTCCAGCAGTTTGTTAAGCAGAGGTGTAAAGGCGCCGATGAGAGCCCCCAACAGGAAACCCAGATTGGTGATGGCCGTTAGCTGATCACGCATGACTTTCAGCAGGATTTCCTCCACCTGAACGATATCCAGATCATTCACTTGCGCTTCCACCACCTCTGTGAGACGTAGGAGCTTGAGGAGTTCCGAACCATTGGCCGCCACTGTCTGCCGCAGCTTCTCCTGGATGCGCGGAGCTAGGACAGAAGGTTCGGGAAACTCTAGGGTCGCTAATAATTGAGCCGGTGTCATCTGTAATAAGGAGCGGAGGGCAGAGGCTAGAGCCTGCTTGCTCGTTGGTGAGGTGAGGAATAGGATAAGAATCTCCTGTGTCAGTTGCTCTAGCTTGCCTGCCAGCAGCTGGTCAGCCTCGATTGCATTAGCACTAGTGTTGAGAATTAATGCCAGCTTGTCCTGTAGAGCTGCTTGAAACTGGGGAGACTCGTAAATTCCTGCAAACGACAGACTTCTGATCTTAACTCTTGCCGCCAACGGTGCTAAGGGCTGGTCAAGTAGTCGCTGCCAAAGAACTAGCAAGTGGGTGACAATCTGAGTGCGCACTTCTGCCTTTCTTAGAGAGCCGACAAGGGAGTCAGCCAGTTTGCCTGCATCAGCGAAAGCCGATAATAGGCGTAGCATAGTACTGCCAGAAAGCACTTGCTGAATAAGACTCTCGATGAAATGCTTGCTAGCCGGTTGCTGCAGTTGTTCATAAAGCCAATCTAGCCACTGAGGAGAATCGGTAAGTATACAATTATGTATCGCCTCCTGTAATCGTAAGGGCAGGACGTCTGCTAGTCGGCGATCTTCGTCGCTCTGTATGCGGTTTAGCATATCCTCCAACTGCTCCAAAAGCTGCTGTCGCATGGGGTTGCTGCTGAAAAGAGCTGAGAAAAAGGAAGTTAGTGAAGGGGCCAGGGCTTCCCAAGGAAGATCCCGCCCCGCATTATGCAGCAGGTCTGTGGCCCGCTGAGCAGCTAGCTGCAGTACCTGCCCTGCTAGCTGCTCAGTCCAGTCTTCCAAATACTGTCTTAGATCTGTTCCCTCCAATAACTCTGCCAAAGGGCGCTTTTCTGTCCGCAGTTTTGCAAACGTATCAGTCAGAAATGACTCCAGGCGTTGTGTCACTTGCGGATGAGAGAAAGCTGTTGTCAGCGTCCCAGGTGTTACCAGATACTGGGCGACCGTATGCCCCAAACTTCTGGCTAGCTCGGCGCGTCTCTTCGGTATTAGCCCGGGTGTAAACGGGATACGCAAGGGGCCGATGTACTTTTCTCTTAGAGGGCGAAACAGCATTTTGATAGCTAACCAATTGGTACTGTAGCCAATGATGCCACCTACAAGTGCACTTATGAGAATAGGCAGAAGCATGCCAATCCACTCCTTAGGTATACGCTTATCCCTTATTATATGCCAAATGGCGCCAGTGGCAAAAAGAATGAGGTGTTTGCTCAACTTGGGCAAACACCTCGATGATTTTGTCTTTATGGTAACCGAAAATGGACCGGTGGAGTGTCGCGTTTTAGCACTTCAAAAGTATAGCCCTGGGCTAGCAGACCCTCTATGATCGCAGGTAATGCTTCTACCGTAGTCCTTTTGGCGGGGGCATCGTGGAGCAGAACAATGGCCTGATTTCTGCCCTGGGCTCCCCGCAACGTGGCCTCAACAATAACATTGGTTTCTACCACGGGTTTGGTGGCATCGAGAGAACTCACATTCCAATCAAAGTATTGCATGCCCTCCCTATGAATACGGGCAACCAGGCTAGCCGCCAAGTCGGGCCCACCATAGTGCTTTGCGTAGCTGGTGTTTGATCCGCCAGGGAAGCGGAGAATATCGGGCCTTACTCCGGTGGTCTCTTCAATCAGCTCTCTAAGCTTATACATGCTATCCATAAATGCTTCTTCCGATTTATAGATGTCCGCATATACATGGTTGTAGCTATGCAACCCGATTGCGTGACCTTCCTCCACAATACGGCGATACAGATGCTTGCCGTACTCGGTTTCAGAACCGATAACGAAGAAGGTCGCCTTTACACCATACTCCTGCAAAATGTTTAGAATTTGCTCGGTGTTGGCGCTAGGGCCATCGTCGAAAGTCAAGTAGGCAAACTTCGGTTGCATGGGCTTCGTTGGGGTTTGACCGCCCAATTGAGCTTCTTGCCTTGCCAGCTCCAGGTCGATGGTCAGAGCTGAATTCTCGTTTTGCAACTGTTCATTCTGCTCCATAAGAGCCTTTACTGTAGCTTGCAGTTTAGAAATATGGGTGATTAAGCCGATGAAAATACTAACCACCAAGACTGCTGCAATAATCTTTAGGTACTTGCCCATTTAACTCACCCTCTTTCCGTATCTATGATACCACCGTTCGACAACAATGTGGATAGATGTAAGAAAATACATGTCGAAAAACGTAGTTTTGGCAACAACTGAAAGTAGGGTTGATTCCTTGCATATACATTACCGGGGAGGGATTGTATGTGGAGGGATTTTATCAAAGATGCCGAACGGGCCTGGCTGCGAGTCTTTGACTCAGGCCGCAGAACGTCGTTTCTAAGTCCCGACGGTGCACCCCTTATGCGTTTACCCATGCGCTGGCAAAGTCGGCGCAACATCTACAATTACTTCCGTCGTTGGTGGGGACCTCGTCTGGCTAACAACATGTTGCAAAACTTGCCAATCTATGAACGGGGGGGCACCCTTTATGTGGCAGCCTACGACGTGCCTCCCATCTCACTCAACGTTAGTAGGGTGGAGGTGCTGAGGGAGAAGGACGACACTGCCTGGCTGAGAGCTACTTTGACTGGAGGCTTCGATGAACCTCTCATCATAAGATACGTGATCAAAAAGGACCCTTTGACAAAACACCATATGATTGTAAGTCGCAGCGATCCGCAAGATTTTCGTTACTGTGATAGGAAAATAGAGGAGTGAAGCTAGCCGTGGCGGGAGTCCGGAGCGTGGGACCGGACTCCAATTCTTTTTGGGCTACTTAGAGGTTATATATAGTATAATTGGCATGGTTAGACTGGAGGGAGAGTATGCCACAACAGCACGATGAGATTTTGGCCCACAATATTCGCTGGAACAATATTAACGGTGTCTTAAACACCCTTTCACAGAATATGTTGAGCCCCTTTACTGGCATCTTTGCCATCAAGTTAGGGGCATCTGACGGACTAATCGCCGCCCTTTCTTCCTGGCCAGCTCTGGTTAGTCTGGTGACAATGATACCTGGTGCTCGCCATGTGGACCGCTATCCGCGACAAAAGCGTCTGGTGACAATCCTAGCTTTACTTAATCGCCTTGTTTTCCTTTTGGTAGCTCTGCTGCCAGTTTTGGTACGAGACCCCAAGCAGAGGCCTATCGTTTTTGTCAGCATGATTGCTTTAGCCAATGTACCAGGTGCCCTTGCCAATGTGGCTTGGCAATCCTTCATGGGCAAAGTAATTCCACCTGCCCAAAGGGGCATGGCTTTCGCCAAGCGCAATCAGTTAATGAGTTTGTGTGGTATAGGAGCTTCCCTATTGGCGGGCTGGATAATGGATCGTTTAGCTTTTCCCATTGGTTTTCAGATAATGTTCTTCGTTGGTTTCTTGTTGGCCTTGCTGGAAATAGCGGCTCTTTACCAGACTATTGAGCCGGAGACCAGCAACTCCAGACCAATTAAGACCAGCAGATTTGCCTTTAGCTGGGAAGCCTTGGTGGCTGGTATACGTAGCCATAAAGGCTATTGGCTCTTTGCCTCCGCATCGCTTCTTTTCCACTTAGGCTGGCAAATGGGTTGGCCTCTGTATACCAAGTATCAAGTGCAAGTGCTGGGCGCCAGTACTACTTGGGTGAGTCTATTTGGCGTTTGCCAGTCGATAAGCTCAGTGGTAGCTTATCCAATCTGGGCTAAGCTGGCAGATCGTTACGGCAATCAACGGATGCTTTCCTTTTCCACCATGGGTATGGCAGTAACTCCGTTGCTGTATGTCATCTGTACGCGGCTTTGGATGCTAGCTCTTTTGTGTTTAGTGATAGGTGTTTCGGTGGCGGGTACCGTATTGCTGTTGCTTAATACCTTACTGGAGATATGTCCAGAAGAAGCGCGTACGGAGTACATAGCCTATCACAATACGGCCACCAACGCTACGGCGGTGGTGGCTCCCTATATAGGTATTTTTCTTTCGACGGCTAGCGGGATTCGTTGGGCCCTTGTCATAACGGCGTTTGCCCGTGGTCTGGGGGCAGCAGCCTTAGCCCTAGTTTATCGCTTGGGGCAAGGCAGGGCAACGCAAAGGTCTTGAGTTGGTAACGGGTTTGGTGCGACGAGTGGTAAGAGATTGGGGGCTGTGGCAGAACGGCCCCTTTTCCTTATGGTACTGATGGGCTGTGGTCATCTAGTCGCCGGTGAGACCGGGTCGTCAGAGCAGCAACGGCCTGTGGAATAGTTTGGTCTAGCCGGCAGTTAGCTTCATTTTAGCCTGATTTGTCGTTGCCGGTTCCTGTGGGTTAACGTGCTGTGCCTTTGACCATCGGCCAGAAAGAGCGATAATCGATCATGGTCCCGGTATATCAGTGCGGATATAGCTTTTGTCCCATAGTCAGGTAATCTCCATATCTTAACTAACCTGTACCCTGCTAGGTGCAGGAGCTGTCATCTGTCACATAGAATCTACGCAAACAAGGGATATTCTAACTTAAGATCGTTGGAAAGGAAGGGGAATAATGAAACAGTTGCTGCGGAAAGCGCTGGGACTAGCAGTCGGGAAGGTCGACTATTGCGAGATACGCTTTGAAGAAAGTCAAATCTTAAATATCAGGTTTCAGGGCAAAGGACTTGATCGCATCAACAAAGATGTGCTTTATGGTGGCAATGTGCGAGCCTTGAGCCAAGGAGGTTGGGGTTTTTGCTCCTTCAATGATTTGGCAGACTTGGAATGGGCCTTGGCGGCTGCCTGTGAACAAGCCCGTTTTGCTGGGAGTAGGAAGCAGGAAGCAAGTAGGTTGGCACCTGTTCCTGTGGTCGAAGACGAGGTGCGCCCTGTTTACACTCTTGACCCGCGGGCAGTAAGCGTAGACGAGAAGGTACGTATCCTGACCCACTATAATGATTTGATTATAGGCTATCACGAAGCTATAGCTGCTTCCCACATAACCTACATAGAAAAGGTCACGGATCTTCATTTTGCCAATAGCGAAGGTACTTACATACGACAGGAGAAACTGGATATAGGGGCCAGCCTTGGCGCGACCGCGAGGCGTGGGGGAATAACGGTACAGCAGTTCGTTGGTCGTGGTAGTTCCATTGGTTTTGACTGCATACTGGGTGTGGACGATGATATAAGGAAGGCTTGCCAGCTAGCAGTCGAATCTCTTGATGCCCCTCAGGTACAGGCGGGTGTTTATACC
Source organism: Bacillota bacterium (assembly GCA_029781045.1). GTDB lineage: Bacteria > Bacillota > UBA994 > UBA5500 > UBA5500 > UBA5500. The sequence continues at coordinate 64,309 of JAKOXL010000029.1, forward strand.
ACTATTTGTGATCCGGCTATGGCTGGCCTCTTTGTACATGAAGCATTTGGGCATCTCAGCGAAGCCGATGATATTTACAAGAACCCCGAACTGGCTAAAGCCATGACTTTGGGGCGCCGATTGGGCGGGGATATTCTGACGATTTACGACACCGGAGAGTATGCAAGCGGTCGTGGTCACCTAGTCTATGATGATGAAGGTGTGGCAACGGAACGTACGTACTTGATAAAGAACGGTATTCTGGTGGGGCGCCTTCATTCCCGGGAAACGGCGGCTGTAATGGGGGAGAAGCCGACCGGTAGTGCCAGGGCCATTAACTATCAGTTTCCGCCCATTTGCCGTATGCGGAGTACCTGTATTGCTCCTGGAACGAGCACCTTTGAAGACATGATCAAAGACGTGAAGCTGGGAGTATACGCTGTGGGTGCTTTAGGCGGTGAGACCAATGGAGAAATGTTCACCTTTGTGGCTAGCCATGGTTACATGATTCGGGACGGCAAGTTGGCGGAACTGGTTAGGGACGTGCAGCTCATGGGAAATGTGTTTACCACCTTGGCTAATATCGACATGGTAGGCAATGACCCCAAGCCCGACGATAGTGCCGGCGGTTGTGGTAAGGGAGGCCAAAGCCCATTGGCAACGGGAGCTGTTAGCCCTCATATTCGTATACAGAATGTGATTATAGGAGGTGCGAAGTGATGCTCCAGTTATTACAGAGACTGCCGGCCGACGTGCAGGGAGAATTATTTGTAAGCAAGAGTTCTGCCCTCAGCGTATCCTATGCCAATAGCGAGTTCGAAGATATTAAGAATACCAGCAGTTACAGCGCAACCCTACGTGTAATAAAAGATGGCAGAATGGCGCTCGCGTCTAGTTCTAAGCCTCAAGACGATGAGAGCTTAGTTGATAATGCTCTGGCCATTGTCAGATTTGGGAATGAGGTAAATCATGGTTTCCCCGCGGCCGCACCTAGGTCGGATGTGCCATTGGTAGACCCAAGAGTCAGAGAAGTAGATCTGCAGACCATGGTGGATATTACGGAAGATTTGGTAGCAGCAGTGGTCAATTATGATAGCCGCATCAAGGTAATGGCGGGTGTAACGAGAGAGGAACAGAGGGTGGAGCTGGCAAACAGTTCCGGCTTCTTTGGATCGTATGACAAGACCGGTTGGCACTACTATCTTGGGGGTCAACTGGTGCAAGGGGACGATATGCTCTGGCTCTACGAAGTCGTAACTGGTTGCGACTTGCGCAACAACTATGGAGCTTTGAAGGCTGAGGTAATTGACCGTTTTGAGCGCGCGAAGACCATTGTTCCTTTTAAGGCTGGTACTTATCCGGTTATCTTTGCCCCGAACCAGGTAGGCTATTTGCTGGAGCCCTTCTTGGCGTCCCTCAATGGCAAAGCTATTATGCGTGACATCTCCCCTTGGAAGGGGAAGCGGGGGCAAAAACTCTTAGATGAGCGCATTACCATTGTGGACGATGGTACCCTGCCGTACTGCGCTTCTAGCGTACCTTTTGATCGGGAGGGTGTACCAACGCGGCGCAATACGCTCATAGAGCAGGGTGTGGTCAGGCAAGAGATTCTGGATCTAGAGAGTGGAGATGCTCTAGGAATGGATTCCACGGGCAATGGCACCTTAACCGGGCCCCACCCACACCATGCAATTCTTAATCCAGGTACCGAAAGCGTCATCGCTACCTTGAAGCACCTTGAACGTGGACTAATAATCTATGACACCATGGGGGCTTGGGCCGGGAACCCCTTTAGCGGTAATGTAAGTGGCACCATTTCCTTGGGGCTACTGATTGAGAAGGGGGAAGTGGTGGGGCGTATAAAGGATTGCATGTTCTCCATCAATTCCTTCAAACACTTTAGAGACCATCTGATTGCCCTAAGTTGTGAGACGAAGGAGAACGGTACGAGCACCTACCCCTATGTGACTTTGGACGATGTGGTTATCTCAACCCAATAGATGGGAAGATCAAAAGAGAGGTGCTGCGCAGTTGCGTCTACGCAGCACCTTTGTACTTGGGCACGCGTCTATTTGGGGTTTCATGGTTATCTCTTCTTAGCATCTTGCTGAGCGTAGTATTCGTTCAGAGTCCTATTGGCCTCAGCCACCCGTTCCGTTAGACCTGGCTCATAGATATCCTCATAAAGAAAATCCTGGATATTAACCCGGGGGCCGTTTACAAGTGGTTTACCATCTCCCTGCGACTGTTCTAGAACAAAATCGATGGCGTAGAAACGAATCCCTTTCTGATCCATGATGCGCCTTACGTCCAATAGGATTTCGGCAGCCCTTTCCACATCGACAGTCTCATCTTCTATGTGCAGCACGATATGCCCTGCGGTCTTTGCCAGATCCATTATGTCATAAGCCTGATCCAGTACCAGTTCCTCTTGTACTACCCCGTAATTCGGTCCAAATTCTTTATGCTCGTAATAGAGAGCAATCTCCCCATAACTGATATGGTCTCGGTATGGGAAATCATCGCCGTCAAATACGGCATCCACGGCCTTTCTGTACGCGTCAGTGATTCGCTCCCAAGTGTTAAATCTGTCAGCAACTCGGTGCTCAAAGTCATCGTAGAGCACTTGGCCCCAGGGAGAAAGACGTAGAGTAAAGTGGGTGTCCACACTGGTGGGCGATTTTACATGTACATAATAGCCGCCCGACTTGAAATCGAAGCTGGCCCTTTCCAACTCCAGATCCAGATGGGGATAGGTGATAGCCACATACTCCTTAGCGGAGCGATTGGCCAGCCAACGAGAGACTGGATTCCCCACCAAACTATTGGCAAACCAAAGCAGCCCGGCAATAAGAGTCAGGGCGAGTAGGGCGGCTCCAAGCCGCAGAATTCGCTTAACTGATCTGGGCATTCGGTTCATCCTCCTTCCCTAAGGCAAAAGCTATCAGGAAAGCTATCAGCGTACCTATGGCGCCGAGCCCCGCATAGATTAATCCCCAAAACAGGGGGCCTAGTAGTACCACCTGTAGCTGAATCTCTCCGCCGAGCAAGTATTTGCAGAGATACCAGACATAAACGAAAGGTAACATGAGCAGTGGCACCAGATAGGACTTTCTTCGCAGCCAAACATAACCGAGGGCGCCAACGGTAGGCATGATGATAGAATTGTAGAACACTAGACTAGAATCGGATAGACCAACTCCTATTAGCGCCCCTAACGTCACTATGAAACCGATGGCAAATGCCAGCTTTCTCCTGAGCAGAGTAATTACTCGTTTGTCGTTCAACTGTGGCTTATCGGGACCGGAAACCTCAAAGACCTGTCGACAGCTGGCACACTCCCTTATGTGTTGCAGAACGGCTTGGCGGCTAGCGCTACTGGCAACGGCATCCTTGACGAGAGGTATCAAGTCTAGGCAAACTGGGCAGGAAATCTCATTCATAATAAACCCCCTCCTTTACAAGTACATCGCGAACTCGCTTTCTGGCCCTATGTTCGATCACGCGGGCTGAACTTTCGGAGATGCCGTGTTTCTTGGCGATTTCCAGGAAAGAATAACCCTCTATACGCATCAGTACTATATCTTTGGTGCGAGCAGGCAGCTCATCTAGTAGAGCGAGCAAGTGGCGAGCCATGTCTCTGTTGATAGCTGTGTTTTCCACTTCTGCTCCATCAGTCAGATAGCGCTCGGCCAAGTCAGTAAGGGAGACGGTAGGCTTTTCTCTTCTTAAGTGCTCATACCATTTATGTCGGGCAATAGAGAAGAGCCAAGTCTTGATATGGGCATCACCCTGAAACCGAGGTAGGGAGACGATGGCACTAACGAACGTATCGGACAGTAAGTCTTCTGAAAGGAGGGAATCATGGGTTAGGCTCAGCAAGTAGGCGTATACCTCGTGTTTGTATTCCTCGTATAAACGTTTGATAACCAGCATTATTCCTCCTTTCAGTGTATTAGTGTCACACTGAGGCGATTTGTTACAGCTGGACAGCAAGATGATGGGCTGCTCAACCGCGCAGGTCTAGAGGGGGTAAACCTGGGGGAGAATAGACCAGCTTGTCAGCGGCCAACTTATTCCCATAGGCCAGACTCCAGGGAGCAGAGAGCCAATGACCGACAAACAGGCTATGGCCGCCCTGCCCGTTCTTGGGGGTAAGTGGTCCGGCTGGGCCGCAAGTAAATAGAGTAAACAAGAGGGCGGCAGCAAGAAGGAGAGGGTGGCAATACACCCAGTTAACGAATGGTAGCCGGAATACAGAATAGGATGCATCCTGACAAAGAATAGGTAAGGCAGGTTACAATCGGTAGCATCACTAATAATTGTCTTTACGTGACTAGTTTAGCAAAAGTCTTCATGGCTAGCCCGTGGCAAAGAGTCTGATAAAGCGCTAGTCAGTCCAAAATCAGGCAGGCTAAGGCAAGTTGGGAAGGGATATGGCCAAAGCGGGTCGAAGTCTAAGTGAAACCATTATGCAAAAGGCGAGAGTGATGTAATAATGGATGTTAAGCTGGCTATGGCCAAGGTCCATAAGTATGCCGTGTCAGAGAGCGGTGATACCTTTGAAATAACAGAGCGGCCAAAGGGTGGACTATCGCTGATCTTGGCCGACGGTCAAGGTAGTGGACGTTCGGCCAAACAGAACAGTAACTTAGTGGTAGCGAAGGCAGTAGCTATGATTGGCGAAGGCGCCAGAGACGGGGCGGTTGCGCGAGCTGTCCATGACATGCTTTACGCTGCCAAGGACGGTAAAGTTTCTGCCGAGCTATTAATTGTTTCCGTCGACACGTCCAGCAATACCCTGGTTATCTCTCGTAACACATCTTGCCCTGTAGTAGTGTATCGGCATGAAAAGGCTTCCAGTCTGCCAGGAGAGGGCAGCCCTATAGGTGTTCATGCCATTACCAAGCCGCGTATCGATGTCTTGCCGCTGGAACCGGTCACTACTGTTCTTGGCTTTTCTGACGGTATTTGGCATGCAGGGCGCCAGAGTGGTCAGCAATGGACGGTTGAACAGCTGTCCCAGTTAACAGCCAGTCTTGTCAGCGACCCAGTGACACTGGTGGAGACGGTTCTAACCCAATCTATAGACCGCGACCAGGGTAGACCCAGAGATGACATGACGGTCTTTGCAGTTTCGGTGCTCGCCCGCGCAACGGATGACAAAACTCGCAGGCTGTCAGCCAGCTTTCCTGTTTGACTTCAGGAGGAAGGTAGTGGAGTGTATGTCCAAGGATGCTAGGGAGCTACTAATAGGCGTTGTCGGCAATTGCGCTGCTGGCAAGACCACTTTGGTGGAAGGATTGAAGCGGCGGGGCTATCAGGCCGTCAACATACCTCAGGAGCATAGCGTAACACCCAGGTTCTGGCGCAAGTTTAACGTGGATTTCCTAGTAATGCTCTCTTGCACACTGGCCAGTGCTCAGGCACGGCGTCAGGTTCCTTGGGGTCAGGAGCGCCTGGATCAACAGGCCGCCATACTTGCAGATGCTAAGGATAACTGCCATCTATACCTGCCGACCGACGATTATACAATTCCAGAGGTACTAGAGCATGTGATCCAGGTTTTCGAAGCATGGAAGCACAGGGAGGAAAGAAATGGAACGGCGTGAGTTAACATTAGAAGATGTGAAGCAGCAGCCGAAGGCAAAGGCCTATATACAAGCTGGTAATATGCATCTGGGTGCCTTAGGTTTTACTGACCATGGTTTACGCCACGCTACGTTAGTATCAACGATAGCGAGACAGATCATACAGCGGCTGGGTTTTGGAGAAAGAGAAGGGGAGTTAGCCGCCATTGCCGGTTACCTACATGACATAGGGAATGTCATAAGTCGACAACAGCATGGCCAAACGGGAGCGCTGATTGCCATGGAGTTGCTGGAGAGTATGGGCATGGACTTCGAGGAGATTGCCACTATTTGTGGGGCCATTGGTAATCATGAAGAGGAATATGGGGAACCGGTGAACAGGGTAGCGGCAGCCCTCATCCTAGCCGACAAATCTGACGTACATCGCTCAAGGGTGCGCAATCCGGAAATAGCCAGCTTTGACATCCATGACCGGGTGAATTACGCTGCTACCCATTCCTTTCTGCGGGTGGATGAAAGTCTGCGGACGATTACGTTGGAGCTAGCCATAGATCCCCAGGTTAGCTCCATAATGGACTACTTTGAAATCTTCCTGACCCGGATGGTAATGTGCCGTCGAGCCGCTAGTATGTTGGGTGCCACCTTTTCTATCATTATCAACAATTCCAAGTTGCTGTAAGAAAGAAAAAGGCCCTCGCGGTAGCGCGAAGGCCATTCTGGTATTATTATGCTTACTTCTGGGCGCCACGGTCGAAAAGACGGCCACTTTCGGAGAACAGCAAGAGGGGCAGACCGAAACCTAGAAGTGCGATTAATAGCTTCGTCATATGGCTCACCTCACAATCTTTGTTACTTCGATTATAGAATAGTCTCCAGAGAGGGGTCAACGTCTAGTATACATAATGCAAGAAGTCGCACATGTCTTTCTTAAAACAATCATGTTAATTAACACAATACTCAATGCCAAAAAGTTACAGTTCTGTAACTATGGATAGCAATACATGGCAATAGTGTCAGGAAAAGGCATGAATTTGCTGTGAAGCTGTTAGTATTGTTTTTATAATAAGAACGAAGTGGGAACAAAATGGCAAGAAGCCGCTCTGGGCAGCCATTATTAAGGTTTTATTTCCTTCCGTTTGGAATGCCTTATGTGTGTCTGTGAGTCCCTAAACTACGTGGGCTTGGACTGGCATTGGGATAAGACATGCGAATGAGCACAAGACAGTTTGCTATAATTCTAAGCGAGATGGTCATGCCGGAGGAGAGGGGAGAAGGTATGAGCAAGTACTCACCAATGATGCAGCAATACTTAGATATAAAGGCTAAATATCAGGATTGTATTCTGTTTTTCCGGTTGGGCGATTTCTACGAAATGTTTATGGAAGACGCGGAAGAGGCTGCGCGAATTCTGGGTATAGCGCTTACTGGTAGGGATGCGGGAGCTGCAGGGCGAGTTCCCATGTGCGGTGTCCCCTATCATGCAGCGGATACGTATATTGCCAAGTTGATCGTTCACGGGAAAAAGGTAGCCATTTGTGAGCAAGTAGAGGATCCAAGTCAAGCTAAGGGTTTAGTGGACCGGCAGGTGGTGCGGATTATTACGCCTGGCAGTGTTCTAGATGCCTCCATGTTGGAGGGTGATCGGCCTAATTATTTGGCTGCTCTTTGTCGCGATGGGAATAGTTTTGGGTTGGCCCTGGTGGAACTATCAACTGGTGAAGTGATGGTTGACTCCTACAGCGGTAGAAGTGTGCCGCAGCAACTGATCGATGACTTCTTGCGCTTATCCCCTGCTGAGTTGGTTCTAACCAAGAACTTGGCGGAGGACGAGACAATCCAGCGTTTGGCACAACTGGCTGGCGTAACTGCTTGCACCCCAATAGATAGTAGTCACTTCGGGTTGGCTAAAGCGCAACGGGTCTATGCGGAACAGTATCCCATGATGACCAGCGCAGATCTGCCCAGCTCAGCGCTGCAGGCACTAGGAGCAGCCTTGCACTATCTACAAGAAATGCAACAGAGTAGCTTGCCCCATCTGAAGCTGCCACGCCGAGTCGCGAGTAAAGATGTAATGCATTTGGACGCATCTACCTGTCGTAATCTGGAGTTGCTGAAAGGCAGCCGCAGCGAAAGCAGTGCCGGGTCGCTCTTGGCTGTTCTAGATCATACAACCACTGCTGTAGGAGCTCGTGAACTGAAGCAGTGGATTACTCAGCCTCTCTACACGGTGGAGGGCATTGAGAGACGATTGGAGGCGGTCGAGGAGCTCAGCAGCCACCACATGCGGCGTCAGCAATTGCGGGAGCAATTGCGGGAGTGTTACGATCTGGAGCGTTTGGCCAGTCGCGTGGCCACCGGCGTGGCTAATCCCCGCGACCTTCAGGCTTTGGGCTGTACTCTCCATTTGTTGCCGGTCTTGCGCTCCCTACTGGATGAGTTCCAAGCTCCCTTACTGCAGCAAATTAGACAGGAGTTGCTGCCTATGCCAGAAATAGCTGACTTGCTTACGGGGGCCTTGTTGCAGGATTTGCCTGTAAGCATTCGTGAAGGAGGCATCTTTGCTCCCGGCTATAATGAACAACTGGACCAGCTCCGCTATGCAGCGGAGAATGGGAAGCAATGGTTAGCCCAGCTGGAAGCAAAGGAGCGGGAGCGGACTGGAATTAAGTCGCTAAAAGTTGGCTATAACAAGGTATTTGGCTATTACCTGGAAGTCACAAGGGCCAATTTGGACCAGGTTCCACCTCATTACGTACGCAAACAGACCCTGGTGAATGCGGAGCGGTTTATCACCGATGAGTTAAAGTCGAGAGAAGACGCTATCCTAGGTGGGGAAGAGAAGCAGCGCCTTTTGGAATATGAGCTGTTTCTCGAACTTAGAGAGAGAGTCGCAGCCTATGTGCCGGCAATACAGCAGAATGCTCACCTAATAGCCCAGTTGGACTGCTTGCAGTCATTGGCGGAAGCGGCGGTACGCAACCATTATGTGCGCCCGCAGCTGGCCACCGATGGACGCATCAGAATCGCTGGTGGGCGTCATCCTGTGGTGGAACAAGTGGTGGGCAGGAACCGGTTTGTACCCAATGATCTGGATCTGGACAACGGCGAAACGTTGATCATAACGGGTCCTAACATGGGAGGTAAGTCCACCTATATGCGGCAGGTGGCTTTGATTGTGCTCATGGCCCAAATGGGTAGTTTTGTGCCAGCCAAGAGTGCCCAAATAGGCTTGGTTGATCGTATTTTTACTCGGGTAGGAGCAGCTGACGATCTCTTTTCCGGCCAAAGCACCTTTATGGTAGAGATGATGGAAAGTAAGGTGGCCTTAACGGAGGCAACGGGCAATAGCCTGATCTTGTTTGACGAGTTGGGGCGTGGAACAAGTACCTTTGACGGGATGGCTTTAGCTTGGGCAATTATTGAGTATGCTCACAATCATCTGGGGGCAAAAACTCTTTTCTCAACCCACTATCACGAGTTGACAACATTGGCGGAACGACTACCTAGGGTGCGTAATGTATGCTGCCAAGTGGTAGAAGAGAAGGGTGAGTTAGTCTTCCTGCGACGCGTAACGCCGGGCAGAGCTGATCGCAGCTATGGTATTAATGTGGCAAAGATGGCCGGTTTACCCTTGCCCGTTGTACAGCGGGCCCGACAGATATTGCAGAGAATTGAGCAACGAGCCCCGGCCGACTTTGGAGCGCTGCAGCTCACCTTTGGTGATTTTCTTTTGGATGAGGCAGCTCTGCAAGCCGCGGCCAGCAGTGAGGTGATGCCGCCACAGCATAGGCAGATCATTGAAGAGCTGGCGGCCATTGATCCCAACCATCTTACGCCACTGGAAGCTCTAAACCTGATTTCCGCTTGGTGCCATCTCTATTTGGAAGGAGAGAAGTAGGGTGGCTAAGATCCGAGTATTGCCTGAAGCTATAGCCAATCAGATCGCTGCAGGAGAAGTAGTAGAAAGACCAGCTTCTATAGTCAAGGAGTTGGTGGAAAACTCCATTGACGGCGGTGCAAAGCGTGTTGATATTGAGATAGAAGGGGGAGGACTGCATCTTATAGCAGTGAGTGACGACGGTGAGGGTATGAGCGCAGAGGACGCGGAGTTGGCCTTTCAGCGCCATGCCACCAGCAAACTGCGCACAGCCGAGGATCTATTCTGTATCACTACCCTTGGTTTCCGAGGAGAAGCTCTCCCCAGTATTGCCTCGGTAGCTGCTGTAGAGATGGTGACCCGGCAGCCAAGCAGTGATGTGGGGCACAAGATTGCCTTGAGAGGCGGGCAAAGGATTAGCAGTACCCCATGGGGTGCGCCGCCCGGTACCCAGGTTAGGGTGCGAGAGCTCTTCTACAATACTCCTGCTCGCCATAAGTTCCTAAGTTCACCCCAGGCCGAAGCCGGGAGAATACGGGATTTGGTTGTTAGATTGGCCTTGGCCAACCCTCAAATAGCTTTTCGCCTAGACTTGGATGGTCGCGTAGTCCTTAACACCCCGGGTAACGCTGAGCTGAATGATGTGGTGTTGGCTATATATGGGCGGGAAGTGGCGGAGCAGATGATACCTGTCAAGCGGCAAACGCCGGAAGTGACAGTTGCAGGGCTTATTAGTCGCCCGGATCTGACCAGGAATAACCGACGTGATCAGGTTTTTGTTATCAATGGTCGTTTGGTGCAATGTCGGGCCCTGTCGGTGGTCTTGCAGGAGGCATACCGCTCTCTTCTGCCTAACGGACGTCATCCCTTGGCCTTCTTAGAGTTGACCTTACCTGCTAACCGGGTTGATGTGAACGTGCACCCGGCCAAAATAGAAGTGAGGCTAGGTGATGAACGGGAAGTTGCTGCCATCGTCCTGCGTACAGTGCGGGATGCTCTGCAGTTGGAAGCCAGTAGGGCGACGGCGGCGGCAGCGCGCTGGCCAGACTCTGTGGGAGGCAATAGCACTTGGTCAATGACAGAAGCCTACGCCAGTGCAAAAAGGGACCCGCTCCCATGGGAATCTCGGCAGTTGGGGGAAGAGCTGGAAGTGCCTATTAGCTTTTACCGCCCTAAAGCGGAGCCGTTTGCAGTCCTAGCCGCGTCTACAGAACCTGCAGAGGTTCTCGTTAAGGAGAGTAGTCATGTTGTTCCTTATCGCGTTTTGGGCCAAGCTTTAAACTCCTATATAGTTATTGAGAGGGAAGATGGGCTTTGGCTGGTCGATCAACATGCTGCCCACGAACGGATCATCTATGAACAGTTACTTACACAGGCAACGGAGCGGGTCGTCAATCAACTATTGGTACCCTATACTTTCACTGTTGCCGGGCGAGAGGCTGCCCAACTGGAGAGCTCGCTGGACCAGCTGGCCGCTCTCGGATTTGAGGTGGAGCACTTTGGGGGCAACACTTGGGCACTGCGCAGTCTACCTTCGGTGTATAAAGTCCGTTTTAGGCCGGAAGAGTTCTATGACTTGCTGGCAGACTGGACCGATGGCTGGGAAGGGCTGAAAGCCGATGAAAAGAGGGAAAAGATACTGATTCGGTTGGCTTGCACTGGTGCGATTAAGGCGGGTCAACGCTTGCACAATGCGGAAATGATAGAGCTGCTGGATCAGCTTTGGCTATGCCAGTTACCTTTCACCTGCCCTCATGGTCGGCCTGTGGCTCTGCAGTTCACTAGCGACCAGCTGTTTCGCCTTTTTCACCCGTAATAGGAGGCATAGAATGCAGAAGTTATTGATTATAGTGGGACCTACCGCTGTTGGCAAAACGGAAATCGCAGTTCACGTAGCTAAGCGTCTAAATGGCGAGATCATTTCCGCCGACTCAATGCAGGTATACCGAGGCATGAACATTGGCACGGCAAAGCCAACCTTGGAAGAGCAGGCGGGGATACCTCACCATATGCTTGACATTGTGGATCCGGGAGAGCCATTTAGTGTGGCGGACTACCAGAGAATGGCCCGAGAAAAAATAAGGCAGATTGCGGCCCGTGGTCGGCTACCTATTTTGGCTGGGGGAACCGGGCTGTATGTACGGGCAGTAATAGACCCCTATAACTTTATCCCTGCCGATACGGACTGGAACTTGCGTGACCGGCTACGCCAGATGGCTAAAGAAGAAGGACTTGATGGGTTATATAGATGGCTTAGTGAGGTTGACCCAGTGGCAGCTAAGCGCATCCATCCCAATGATGAGCGCCGCATCGTTCGTGCTTTAGAGGTTTACAAGACTACCGGTCAACCCTTATCCTTTTGGGAACAACAGCCCGATGAACAGCGTCCCTTGTATGACCTGGTCATGATCGGGCTGCATCGTCCGCGCCCAGAGCTTTATGAGCGGATCAACAGAAGAGTTGATCTAATGCTTGAGCAGGGGCTATTGGAGGAGGCTAAAGAGCTGCTGGCTCAAGGATTGGATGAGAAGTTTATTGCTAATCAGGCCATCGGGTACAAAGAGTTTTTTGCTTACCTGCGTGGTGAAGAATCTTTAGCGGAGGCTACGGAGAAGCTAAAGCAAGGGACACGCCGTTATGCCAAACGCCAGCTCACCTGGTTCCGCGCTGACCGCCGAGTCGAGTGGGTACAAGTCGGCGAAAATCGCACAGCAGTCGAAGTTGTCAATGAAATCCTAAAAATAGTTGCAGATAGGTGGAAAATGGTATAAAATAACGGGGAACGTAGAGAGATAAAGGGGGCCTCGACTTGACCAAGCCTAGCATTAATTTACAAGACTCGTTTCTCAACCAAATGCGCAGAGAAAACGTCCCGGTCACCGTTTTTCTAGTCAACGGATATCAGCTGAAAGGCGTGTTACGAGGCTTTGATAACTTTACTCTGATCCTCGAGGCTGACGGCAAGCAACAGTTGGTGTATAAGCATGCTATCTCAACCATTGCGCCCTTCCGGCCTATTCAATTGAATGCATTACAAGAGATTGAAGAGTAAGACAATCAAGGCTGCCTCTGCATAATATAATAGGCAGCCTTCTTTTTGTTAGCTGAGCTGATATTGGCGGCTTTGGTGGTATCCGCTGCAGCTACCCTGTGCACTTTGGCACCTGCCTAAGCATAGATTCTAACAGAGCCTTTATGTCGAGGGGAGGGGTATACGTGCTGCCAGAGCAAAACCGGCCCAGCAATTATGACGAAGTTGCCGAGCTATTGGAACAGGGAAAGATTAGCGTGGCTGAGGCTTTCCGCTTGCTTCGGGAGGTAGAAGGAGGCCTTGGATCAGTGGCACCCATACGCCCAATAGTGCCCAAAAACCCATTGCCAGCACCAGCGCAGCCAGATAAGGCAGCTACCCTTGCAGAGATTATGGCAGAACTGGACTCGTTGATTGGCCTCACCAAGGTGAAGAAATTGGTTAAAGAACTGCAGGCCTTTATTCAGATCCAAAAGTGTCGCGAGGAACAGCACTTAGCTACCGAGCCGTTGGTGCTACATATGATCTTCCTGGGCAACCCAGGCACAGGCAAAACGACGGTTGCTCGTCTAATGGGGAGAATCTTCAAGGAAATGGACGTTCTGCCAAAAGGGCATTTGACGGAAATAGAGAGAGCCGATTTGGTAGGAGAATATATAGGACATACGGCCCAGAAAACCAGGGAACAGATCCGCCGGGCTTTAGGTGGCATACTGTTTATAGATGAAGCCTACTCCTTGGCCCGTGGGGGCGAAAAGGACTTTGGCAAAGAGGCTATCGATGCCATGGTCAAAGCTATGGAAGATTACAAGGAGCAGTTAATAATCATCCTAGCCGGTTATAGAGATGAAATGCACCAGTTTATCGAGACTAATCCGGGATTGCGTTCCCGTTTTCCCATAATCATTGAGTTTGACGATTATCATATTGATGAGTTGGTGGCCATAGCAGAACTGATGCTTCACAAAAGGCAATACAAGTTGTCGCCCGAGGCCAAGAGTAAGTTGACCCGCATCTTATTGGAACACTATCAGTTTGAGCCTCGGAACTTTGGCAATGCTCGCCTTGTTCGCAACTTGATAGAACGAGCAATCCGCAAGCAAGCAGTGCGGCTTGTGAAAGAAAAGAGTCCCACTAGGGAACAGCTGATGCTCATTCTACCAGAAGATATTCAGGAGGAGTCTGAGGAATAGGGGCTGACGCACAAAGACTGTATCCCAACCTGCAGTCGGTACTAGAAAAGGGGGGGGTAGTTCCTAAGATTACCCGATACTGAAAACAGCAATTGCTATTAGGCCGCAGATATACGCAGAGCGTGTTAGGCTTAATAAACAAAAGGCAATTAGCGACAAGGAGCGAGCAGCCTTGGGCCCGCACCAAAGCAGACTGCCCGACGTAAGTAGATCTACAGGCTACGCCATCCTGATCTGAGCCGAGGCAGTCGCTGTCTTTGGCGAACATTGCGACAGAGTTTGGGGACTAGCGCTCTAGCAGGACAACTGCCCACAATAACCGCAAGTAAAATGGGGCTGTTTTGTGACAGCCCCTACTTTGATGTGCTTTGTTGTATGACTTGTTGTGAAACCGGACTGACTAGTAGACGTTGAGAAGCCCAGGCTAGACCCGCTAGTATGAGAGCAGATACTGCAAATAGAGGTGCCACCCCGAGGCGGGAGCTGACAGCACCGAAGACCAAGTAGTAGATGACGTTGGTAAGGTCCAGAGTGCCACGATAGAAGCCGGTGGCGGTTCCTATTTGACCGGCGTGGGAAGCCTCCTGAGCCAGACTTAGCCAAGTCAAGCTAGTCAAGGTGAAAAGCCCTCCTATTGCGGGGAAAAGCATGTAGGCTACCGTAAGTGTCCTCTGCCAGAACAAAAGCAAGAGAAGGATGGAGTTAGTAACATAGACTAAGAGAATGATGCCGCGACTACCCAACTTCTTTTGTAGGGTAGGGGCCAACAACTGACAGACCAGACCAGCAGCGACAATCAGGCCCGCAATGAATCCCACATCACGATAGCCTCCGCCTAGGGCATATACGTACAAGGACATACCCATCAAATTGATGGTCTCTGCGATCATTCCTACTCCGGCCAAAAGGCTGATGCGTCTTACAGCACCGCTCACCCGCAAGAGGGCGTTTAGGCTAAAACGATTGGCAGCTGGTGTGCGGAAAGTGTTTGGCTCGTTAGCAAAGAACTTCAGGGAGAAAAGGGTGGCGAGAACAAAGGAAAAGCAGTCAATATAAAACACAATGTGGGGAGTAAAGGCCTCAGCCAAATACCCTCCTAACCAGTTGGCTGCTACTCCGCTGAGCGCGACGCTCACATTGAATACGGTCATGTTCTGTAACCGCTCGTTGGGGGCGCTGGAGTCAGCCACCATACAGAGGATGACAACCCAATAGAGGCCCGCCGCTAGTCCCTGAACCACACGAAACAGGGCTACCTGTAGTGGAGTTTGGGCTAGTGCATAGGCCAGATTGGCACCAGCAAAACCCGCCAAGGAAAGGGCCAACAGAGAGCGTCGACCCAAACGATCTGTAATCTGTCCAGAACACAGGCTAGTCAGCCCCCGTATGAGGGAGAACCAGGCAAAGGAAAGGCCCACTAATAGTTCGCTACCGCCAAGCGTACGCAAGTAGATGGGTAGGATCCCCCCGGCACTGGTCATAGCCAAATTCTGTATGAAAGCAACGGCGAGAACGCCACGTAGCATGCGTCTGTTTGTCATGTGAACCTCCCTAGAAAGCGAGAGTGATGATAGACTCTTCTCCTTGTAAATAGGCTTTCCTGCTGGGGGCCGTGCGGGTTGACGCCATAAAACTAGAGAGTATCAAAACCTTAATAAAGGCGAATGCGCGTCCTAGGCGGTTGACTGTTATACTAGCTGCGGATAGACCGGCGAAATTCCCCTAATTAAGGGTTTTAAGGGCCTCAAAAGGGTGTGTATAATGTATGCAAGAGGCTGGCCCAGTTCCTGATTAGGAAGGAATCTTCTCGCATATGTAGAAGAGGAAACTAGTAAACGGACAAGCTACATATGTGTAGGCAACAGAGTGGTCGGTTTACCTTACGAATAACGCGGCCATAGATGCCTGCAGTTATTCAAAAAAATGGAGGAGGTCTTGTTCGATGCAGTTTCAAGGCTTAGTTTTTGGCGTCCCGAAGGAGATCATGGCCGGTGAACGACGTGTAGCTGCTATACCGGAAACGGTAAAGAAGATGGTCTCCAATGGTGCTAAGGTTTTGGTGGAGCGTGGCGCAGGGCTCGGTTCTTTCTTCAGCAACGAAGAATATGAAGACGCAGGTGCTACCTTGGTAGACAATGTGGAAGAGCTTTTTGCCCAAGCTGACGTCATCCTCAAAGTTAAGGAACCCCTGTTTAATGACAAGGTGGGCAAGCATGAAGTTGACATGATGCATGCCGGACAGGTATTAGTCACCTTCTTACACCCGGCTGCTCCCGCCAACCATGAAATGATCAAGAACCTAACAGCTAAGGGTGTGACAGCCCTGACCTTGGATGGTATTCCCCGCATTTCTAGGGCCCAAGCTATGGATGCTTTGACTTCCATGAGCACGGTGGCCGGGTATAAGGCTGTAATCATGGCAGCCGACCGCATACCGAAATTTGTACCTATGATCGGTTCCGCTGTTGGTATGATTCCTCCGGCTACTGTGACCGTGCTAGGTGCCGGTGTTGCAGGCTTACAAGCTATTGCCACCGCTAAGCGTCTAGGAGCGGTTGTCTATGCCGCCGATATTCGTCCTGACGCGGCTGAACACGCCAAGAGCTTAGGCGCGAAAATCATTGAAACTGGTGTTCCGGCGGAAATCGCCATCGGTGAGGGTGGCTATGCCCGTTCGCTGCCACAGGAGTGGGTTGTGAAGGAGCAAGAAGCCCTGTTTGATACAATTGCCAAGTCGGATATCGTAGTGGCTACTGCTCTAGTCCCTGGCCGTATGGCGCCAATTCTGATCACGGAGGAAATGGTCAAAGCCATGAAGCCCGGTTCTGCCATTGTAGACGTGTCCATTGATCAGGGCGGCAACTGCGAGCTCACAGTCGGTGGTCAAGTTGTTGAGAAGTATGGTGTGAGCATTGACGGTACGAAGAACATTCCAGGAATGGTTCCCGCTAGTGCCACAACCATGTTCGCTAAGAACATGATCAACTTTATCAACAACATGATTAAGGATGGGCAGGTAATCATCGATATGAATGATGAGATAACCGCATCTACTTTAGTATGTAAAGATGGAAAGCTGGTGCATGCAGGTACCCGCGAAGCCATGGGACTCAACTAGCAACTATTAAGACGGATAAGGAGTGCAATTATAATGAACGCATTGTGGCTAATGGTGGTCTTTGTAGTTTCCACCTGGCTGGGGTATAAGGTAATCAGCGAAGTCCCTTCCTTGCTGCATACGCCTTTAATGTCAGGTAGCAACGCTATCTCCGGTGTCACCATCCTGGGCTCGTTGGTTTCCACTGCTTTGGCGGTTGCCTCCGGTAGTCGGGTGCTGGGGTTCGTGGCCATCATCTTAGCCTGTATCAACTTAGTGGGCGGCTTTGTCGTTACAGACCGCATGCTAAGAATGTTTAAAGCCAAATAGAGAGGTGTCGAGATGGATCTAACCTATATCACTGTTTCTATCATACTCGCGGCGATGGTCCTACTTGGCATCAAGTTGATGAGCTCCCCTAGAACTGCGGTCTTGGGAAATCGACTCAGTGCCCTAAGTATGTTTGCCGCCATACTGCTAGTTCTTTGGACTAACAAAATTTTGAACGTTTATCTGGTTTGGATTGCCATTGCTATTGGTGCTGCCATCGGCTATATCATCGCCGTAAAGGCCACTATGATACAGATGCCCCAGATGGTAGCCCTTCTCAACGGATTGGGCGGAGGGGCGTCGGCATTGGTGGCTTATGCTGAGATTGCTGATAAGTATGGTAGCATGGACCTAGTGGGGCAAATAAGCAGCCAGCTGGCACTCATAGTAGGTGGTGTGACGCTAAGCGGGAGTCTTATCGCCGCAGCCAAGTTAGACCGCCGTATGAGCCAGCGGCCCCTGGTACTAAAGGGCCACTCTCTCTTGGCTACTGGCAGTATCGTAGCGATGATCGCTTTGGCTGCAGCTACTCTGCAGCCGAATGCTCCGGTTCTGTCCCTTTCATTGTTAGTCCTTATTCTATCTCTTGTATATGGGTATCTGTTTGCTGTGCGTGTGGGCGGGGCTGACATGCCTATCACCATTTCACTCTTGAACTCGTTCTCAGGCTTAGCTGGCGCCATTGTCGGCTTTACTGTTAATGAACCGCTCTTGGTGGCGGTGGGAGCTATCGTCGGTGCATCCGGATTGATTCTAACTGATATTATGTGTAGGGCGATGAACCGATCCCTCGGCAGCGTGCTTAGTGGTGCCACTAGTACTACAGACTCGGCTAAGCCAAAGTCGGCAACTTCTGCGCCTAAGGAGGAAGCTGAGTCCACTCCTGCAGCGGAGCCAGAACAGAAGCCTGGCCTTGGCCAACTACTGCGCTCGGCTGAGCAAGTAATCATTGTTCCTGGTTACGGAATGGCTATTGCCCAGGCTCAGGGGCATGTAAAGGCATTAATGAATGCTCTAATTGCTGCCGGCAAGGATGTGCGTTTTGCCATTCATCCGGTGGCGGGCCGCATGCCGGGGCATATGAATGTGCTCTTGGCCGAGGTTGATGTTCCTTACGAACTGATGGTGGAAATGGACGAAATAAATCAAGATTTTCCACAGACCGATGTGGCCATAGTGGTCGGATCCTGTGATGTGGTGAACCCGGCGGCTAATACGGCCGAAGGCACGCCCATCTATGGTATGCCGGTACTAAATGTGGAGCAGGCCAAGCACGTGATCGTGTGCAACTTGGATACCAAACCGGGTTATTCGGGCGTTGACAACCCCCTCTATGAGATGCCCCATGTGGAGCTAATGTTGGGAGATGCCAAAGAATCATTGGATCGGTTGCTGAGGGAGTTCAGAGGTGAAGTCGACTCGGAGCCAGTTGCCGAACCGTCAAAAGAAGATGCCAAGGGGGATACTTCCCTTAGCCATATTCTACGGACCGCTCGCAAAGTTATCATAGTCCCTGGTTACGGCATGGCTATTGCTCAGGCCCAGGGGCATGTGAAACAGTTGGCCGATGCCTTGGAAGAGAAGGGAATAGAGGTTAAGTTCGCCATCCATCCTGTGGCAGGCCGAATGCCGGGGCACATGAACGTGCTGCTGGCCGAAGTAGATGTCCCTTACGATAAACTGGTGGAAATGGATGACATTAACCCGGAATTCCCAGAAACCGATGTGGCTATCGTCGTGGGTTCTTGCGATGTGGTTAACCCGGCTGCAAATACGGCGGAAGGTACTCCGATTTATGGAATGCCTGTGCTGAATGTGGAAGAGGCCAAGCATGTAGTCGTCTGTAACCTAGATACTAAGCCAGGATACTCGGGTGTGGAGAATCCGCTATACGAAATGCCCCATGTTCACCTGTTGTTGGGCGATGCTAAAGCATCTCTAGAGAGTCTATTGCAAGCTGTAGGGGGTGGTCCTGATGAGGTGGATGGTCCTGCGCCGCAACCTATCACAGCGCAAGCAGGCCCTGAAATCAAAGAGTTGACCACTGCTCGGAGAGTGATCATAGTACCGGGCTATGGTATGGCAATCGCTCAGGCTCAGGGTCTTGTTAAGCAACTGATGGATGTTTTAGAGGCCAGAGGAGCGCAAGTCGACTTCGCGATTCATCCGGTTGCCGGCCGCATGCCGGGGCATATGAACGTGCTTTTAGCAGAAGTCGACGTGCCTTATGATAAGTTGAGGGAGATGGACGATATCAACACCGAGTTTGCGGAAACCGATGTTGCTATAATTGTTGGTGCATGTGACGTGGTAAATCCAGCTGCCAACACGGCTGAAGGAACACCCATATACGGTATGCCAGTGTTGAGCGTTGAGCAAGCCAAACATGTCATAGTTTGCAACTTGGATCGTAAACCGGGTTATTCGGGCGTCGATAATCCACTGTACGACATGCCTCATGTTCGTCTCTTGTTGGGTGACGCAAAGGAATCCTTGCTGCAGCTCCTGCAAGAGGTCCAAGGGTAGTCTCACGCAGATGCAGATAGCAGCTCCTGAATAGGGGCTGCTTTTTTCTACTACTGTTAACAAAAAATCGTTGAATTGGCGATTCGCTGCCATTTCAAGTATGATATACATGCATGCTGGCCATCCTATGTGACCGAGCTAGATCTATACCTGCTTGGCTATGGTTGCGATCACACTGGTGCGCCCTACTTAACTCTTAATGCTTACATTCACTTTAGCTGGGTACTGGCCTTGCAGGCAGAAGGCCCAACTAGAAAAGGACTAGAAAGGTGATTACAGTGCAGGTTAACAATCACGACCTTATTGTAACGATTGTCAAGAGAGGCCATGCTGATCGAATTGTTAAGGCCTCCAAAGAAGCTGGAGCGGAGGGAGCAACTGTTCTGTACGGGCGTGGCACAGGTATTCACGAGCAAAAGAAGTTGTTGGGCATTGCTATTGAGCCCGAAAAAGACATCATTCTTACTGTTATCCAGAAAGATAAGACGGAAAAGGTGCTGGCGGCTATCAGTCGGGCCGGTGAAATGGACAGGCCAGGAACCGGTATTGCCTTTGTGATTGAGTTAAAGACGGTAGCTGGTATTTCCCACCTACTCAAGGAGTTACAAGCGAAGTAGCACATACCCATGCCACTGAAGTGAAACACAAGGAGGCTTGTTCACATTACTTGGTGAACAAGCCTCTTTTTGCTCGTATCAGCGTGCCTATAAGCATATAGCTTATATGAACGACATTTGCGGCAGAGAGGGGGGAGGGGCTTGCAACAGTGTTTAGTCATTGGCCGCACCAATGTAGGAAAAACTGCATTCGTGCTCAACTTCGCGGAATACTTGGGACTGAGTCGCGTGGAGATAACCTTCAACTATCCCGATGGTTTCGCTACCAAGCAGGTTTTTCGCCTTGAGCATGCTCGTCAAGAATTGATAGGAAGGGGGCAACATAAAACCCGCTGTCTACAAGCTCTAGAGGTAGAGGTACCCGCCGGAAAGAGTAAGAAGCGGATATTGCTTACCGATAGTAGTGGCTTTTCTGAGGGTATACCCAGAGATCAAGCTCTTCGGCAGGCAGCTGCCCAAACGTTGCTGGAAATAAAAAAGGCTGCCTTGGTCCTACATGTGCTCGATGCCTCAATTCCCGGTGCAGTGGGCGAAGTGGACCGACAGATAGCCAATTATGCGGAAACCAGGGGTGGCTACGTTATTCTAGCCAACAAGATGGACCTACCTCAGGCGAGGGATGGGTTGCAGCGAATCCGTAGTCAATTCCCCAAACAGCTGGTCATACCCATATCAGCCCTCTATAAACGAGGCTTTAAGGAGGTGAAAGCCATTGTGGCCCATAATCTGTAAGCACCTGCTCGGTTGCGGATCCGCTTTCTTTGTCGGGTGGGCAATACGGCTCATGGATGATCATCTCGATAGCGATTTCGATCAATTGTTGGGGAAGGTAAACTGGAGTACCCGCTTAGGAAAGGGTACGACCGCCTACGCCCTTTATGCCTTTGCCTTTTCTGTATTGCTGGACCCTGAGATAGGCGTCTGCTTATTGACAGCAGCTTATGCGGTAGGCATGGTGGGTGAGACACGCCGACTGCCTACTCGGCTGCCCGGTTATCTAGAAGGAGCCCTTCTATGGCTAACCTCGGCCTGGCGTTTTGGTCTAAAAACGGCATGGGCTGCCTTGGGCATCATGATCGCAGTGCAATTAATTGACGACTTGTTGGATCAAGCCCAAGACCAATGGCTGATGTCTCCTAACTGGACCACAAAGTTAGGCATAATAGGCACTCTGCTGGTCAGTGTAACTCTATTAGCTGTCCTCCATTTCCTTGATCCGTGGCTCTTGCTCTATGCTGCCTTGAGTTTCCTCTATTTCCAGCTACAGGAGCGGGTAAAGCGCCATGGGTAATTTCATACTTTGCAGTCTGATTTCCCTATGCCTAGGTTACTTCTTGGGGCGGCATATTGGTTGGCAGGAAGGGCTGGAAGAAGGCTTGGCATATGCGCCCATCCGTCTGCGAGCCCAGGCCCTTATGGAAGGTAGATGCCCCCTTTGCCAAGCAGCCTGTTCTCTGGAAGCTGATTGTGAAGAATTTGATACCTAGCTCTATAGGTTGCCTAGTCAACAGGAAATTACGAGTCTCGTAACGAATTACCTCAACATGAATTTTGCGTACGCGAGGTCACAATCCTGTTCAGTGGCATCTAGAAGGAGGGGATTGACCTGCAGATCAAGCTCAAGATTTATGGTGAGGTCAACCATTACCTGCGGGCAGATAGCAAGTTCGGTGAAGTAAGCATGCAAC
Organism: Bacillota bacterium; assembly: GCA_029781045.1. Lineage (GTDB taxonomy): Bacteria > Bacillota > UBA994 > UBA5500 > UBA5500 > UBA5500. The sequence continues at coordinate 86,238 of JAKOXL010000029.1, forward strand.
CGGTAACGGTTTTGCGGGAGCTGTTAAGTTCTCTGCGCATTCCCCAGTACGCTATTTGGCGAATAAGAGTCAATGGGGAAGATGTGTCTCTAGACCGGAGTCTTCGCGATGGAGACACCATTGAAATCTATGCTACCGGAGATGGTGCTTAGGAGGCTGCACGTCATGCGTGCAGCTTCCCGCTTTTTGAGGTAACAATATCTGAGAACAATTCTGGCTGCTTTAGGTTACTTCGCACCTGTGCTACACTGGGAACAGAAATTAGTAGCAAGGGGGTTTGGCATTGCTTAACAGCGATGTTCAAAAAGATAAAGCGATAATCGCCGCGTTAGAAACGCCGGGGCAGGCCAGTGATCTGAGGGAACTGGCCGCCCTCGTTACGACGGCTGGTGCGGAGGTGGTGGCTGAGGTGGTTCAAAGCCGAACCCACCCAGATCCCGCCACCTATTTTGGCAAAGGGAAGGTAGATGAGATAGCTGCGTTGGTGGCGGCGAACGAAGCCACTTTGCTGGTGGTAGACAGTGAACTAACACCGTCCCAGATCCGCAACCTAGAAGACCAGATAGAAGTTCAAGTCTTGGATCGTACGCAACTTATTATTGATATTTTTTCCCAGCGGGCACGTACTTACGAGGGACGGTTGCAGGTGGAAATCGCCCAATTGTCCTATGCTTTGCCACGTCTAACCGGACGAGGTGTGGAGATGTCGCGCCTTGGGGGCGGTATTGGTACGCGGGGCCCAGGTGAGAGCAAGTTGGAGTATGACCGTCGAAGGATCCGCGAGCGCATCAGCGAGTTACGGAAAGAGGTGGCTAAAGTCCGTCGGCACCGGGCCCTTCTGCGGGCGGGGCGGGTTCGTAGAGGTTATCCACTAGTCTCCTTGGTGGGATACACCAATGCAGGCAAGTCAACCCTGCTCAACGCTTTAACAAAAGCTGATATTTTTGCGGCCGATATGCTTTTTGCCACCTTAGACCCAACTACGCGAGTATTGGTATTGCCCAACGGCCAAGAGGTGGCTATTACCGATACGGTAGGCTTCATTTCGCGCTTACCCCATATGCTAGTCGATGCCTTCCGTGCTACCCTGGAAGAAGTACAAGAATCGGACTTGCTGGTTCATGTGGTGGATGCGGCGAGCCCAGATCTGCAAGACCAGATGGATGCGGTACAGAAAGTTCTGGCGGAGCTGAAGGCGGACGATAAGCCGCAGATTCTTGTCTACAATAAAGCCGACTTACTGCCTAACAAATGGCACTTTCTTCCGCCCGTTAGTGAATACCCTTGGGTTTTGGTATCAGCTTTGTCGGGAGAAGGATTGGTCGAATTGTGTCAGTTGATTGCAGAGAATCTGCCTGATGCACCGCAGACGGTGGCCTACTTCCTACCCCACAGCCGAGGAGAGGCAATAAGCTGGTTGTTTGACAACGGGGAAGTACTAGAGCAAGAGTATCAGGCCGACGGCGTGCGCTTGTCGGTGATCTTACGCCCCGCCCTAATCAGGCAGGCGGCAAAGCAATTCGCTATTGAACCAATTAAAGGAGATGCAGATGTAGATGCTGAGTGATCTATGGGACCGATTTGGCATTTCGCCGGAGATGGTTGCTCTGGCGGAGAGAATTGAAGAACGCATACAATTACAGCTGAAAAAGATCGATGCTCTGGTAGTCTATAACCAGATGAGAGTGATTGCCGCCTTGCAGAACCAGCATCTTTCCGATTGGCACCTAAACGGATCGACCGGGTATGGCTACGGCGACATGGGGCGAGATGCCTTGGACGCAGCTTTTGCCGAGTTGATGCAAACCGAGGCCGCTCTTGTGCGCCCTCATTTCGTTTCTGGAACCCATGCTATAGCATGTGCCATGTCTGCGAATTTGCGACCAGGACAAGAACTGATTTTAGCCTCTGGCTTACCCTACGACACCTTAGAAGGCGTCATTGGGCTGCGGCCTGCACCTTTAGGAAACTCCTTGCTAGATCAGGGTATTAGCCATCGAGTGATTCCATTGCAAGAAGACGGAAGGATCGACCTGGCAGCCGTTGAGGCCGCCATAACACCGCGCACTGCTATGATCCATCTGCAAAGGAGCAGAGGATACTCTAGCCGACCGCCACTTACTCTTGACCAGATGAAAGTAGTAGCCGATTTGGCTCACAGCAAGAATCCCGACATTATTGTTTTTGTGGACAATTGTTATGGTGAGTTCGTGGAAACGGAAGAACCAGGAGCAGTTGGTGTCGATCTGCTGGCCGGGTCACTCATTAAGAACCCCGGCGGAGGACTGGCAATTAGCGGAGGCTATGTGGCCGGTCGCCAACTTTATGTGGCTAGAGCTGCTGAGCGTCTTACAGCTCCAGGGCTCGGTAGTAAGATGGGTGCTACTTACGGTCACCTGCGCCCAATGCTGCAGGGTCTGTTCTTGGCACCCAATGCCGTGGGTGAGGCGCTCAAAGGTGCCGTTTTCGCGGCGGCTCTTTTTCAAGAACTGGGTTTTAGTGTATCTCCTTTACCTGAGGACAATCGGCAAGATATCATCCAGTCGGTGCGGTTTACAGGTCCAGAGCAAGTTATTGCCTTCTGCCAGGGGATTCAAGCAGCCGCACCTGTCGACGCCCATGTGACACCGGAGCCTAGTGCCTTGCCTGGCTATAGCGATCCGGTAATTATGGCCGCAGGTACCTTTGTTTTGGGAGGCTCCCTCGAGCTTTCGGCTGATGCCCCCCTCAGGCCACCATATAATACATATTATCAAGGCGGTCTAACCTACGCCCATGCTCGCTTGGGGCTACTGATAGCCGCAAGCCGCATACGGAACTTAGAATAAAAAGAGCCCACAGGGGCTCTTTTGCATTTCTGTTCTCTCTTGAGCATATGCTTGTCCTAGAAGAGACGGAAGACTCCTATCACTTTTCCTAGTACGGTAACGTTCTGCGTGAGAATCGGGGAGAGGGCACTGTTTTCCGGTTGCAGACGAACGTGGGTCTTCTCCTTGTAAAAGGTCTTTACAGTTGCTTCATCACCCAATAGAGCCACTACGATATCTCCGTTGTCAGCAAAACTCTGCCGCCGTACCAACACGTAATCGCCATCCAAGATACCGGCTTCAATCATAGAGTCGCCTCTAACCTGTAAAATAAAGACTTCTTGATCACGAACCACATGACGGGGGAGAGGGAAGTACTCTTCAATGTTTTCCACTGCCAAAATCGGAGCACCCGCCGTTACTCGACCAACAACCGGTACAGGAACGGCTTCCACGACCGACTGGAAACCATCGTCCAAAATCTCAATGGCCCTTGGTTTAGTGGGATCTCGCCGTATCAAGCCCTTGCTTTCCAAAGAATTCAAATGGCTATGAACCGTAGCACTGGAGTTTAAACCAACCGCCGCACCAATTTCCCGAACGGAAGGCGGATAGCCTTTCTCTAATACGGTTTTCTTTATGAAGTTAAGGATCTCCTCTTGCCGCTTAGTTAGGTTGGGTTTCATAGCCTACACCTCACCCAGTTTATTCGTTTCCAGTATAGCAAAAGCTGCCGATTAGTGTCAAACATTAGTTTGCTCTTGCTCTTGACTTCTGCGGAGCCTAATTTATAATGGTTATAGAACAGATGTTCGGGGGTGCAGTTATGAGGTATCGGAGACAAGGTGGCAAACGTAGACCACAATCTAGATTGGTGTTGCTCGTGGGAGCATTTTGCCTGGCCCTGTTCGTTGTGGGCTTCGCCTTTGCCCTACACAGTTCAGCAGCCGGTGATCAGCCCGCTCCTACCTATGTAGTGCAACCGGGAGATACCCTCTGGAGTATCGCTAAAGCCCATAGCTCCTTGCAAGATGATATACGGTTAATCGTGTACCGGATTCAGAAGCTGAATGGATTGGCCAGCCCTATTATCCAACCGGGGCAGTGCCTCTTGCTTCCTTCTGCACCTTAATATTCCGCTGCGCATAATAGCCTCCAAATGGGCTAAGCTAAGCTTAGCTCGAGCAGAAGGAGGTGAGGGTATGGCAGAGAAACGGATTCCGTGGCGCTCACAAGAGTTCGTTCCTGAAATGGTTTCTGGATTGATTCCAGATGGCATGAACGAGTTCTTGCATCCTGATTACCCCGATCTCCCATACCCGGATGGGATTCATGATGTCACCTGGTATCGAGATCCCTTGGTCAACAATGACGAACCTAGCCCCCATCCGGACGACAGGCCGGCAAGAGAGGTTGATGCTTGGCTGTTTCCATACGATCCCTACTATCCCCCCACTGCCTAGTGCGTATTTGACCCCTGCCCATGAGGCAGGGGTTTTTTAGTCTTGCGCATTGGCTAGAACCCAGGCCACACGCAACATAGCATACCCTGCCTTTTGCAGCTTTTCTGGCCGCAGCTGGTCCCATGTATCACTGGGACGGTGCCGATGGGGGTGAAAGCGTGCCTCATAGGCCCAGCTGAGGGTAATGCTGGGAATGCCAGCCCGAGCAAAAGACCGGGAGTCCACAGCCGCAAAGCGTTTCCTAACCCAGTTAGACTTCAGCCCAGTAGCTTCAATCGCATGGCGAGCCTGAGAGGCCAATGGTTTCCCTGACGGTCGTGAAGGTTCGCACCAGATGTCAAGAGAGTCTCCCCCTGTTCCGCCCAGCATATCGAGGTTAACCACTCGACAGCGTGAAGTAAGACGATTACTCTGCAACAGTCTGGCAATAGCTTTACTACCACTTAATACTTTTTCTTCTCCGCTGGAGAAGATGAAAGCAACGTTGCGCTTTGGAGCTTGAGGGATTGCTATCAGACAACGGGCAACCTCTAGTAGAATAGCCACAGCGGCTGCGTTGTCATCAGCTCCAGGATATACCTGAGTCTCACTTGCGCCCAGATGATCATAGTGGGCTACCAACAGCAGCCATTCTTCACTAGAACCTGGGCGGACAGCAACGACGTTGTGGCCCCGTAGATCGGTTTGGTGGACAACGAACTCGTGGCTGTAGCCTGTGAGGCCCAGTTCAGACCAGGGCTCCAGTTGCCATTTGCTTAGCTGGCTAGTCAAATAGGCAGCAGCCTTCTTTTCGCCTTCTGTACCTACAGCTCTTCCCTCAAACTCAGGGGAAGTCAAAACTATAATGTGTTCCTTTACCCGCACATGATCGAAATGAGCAAGAAGCAGTTCAAAGATATCGGCCTGTGTTGTTGGTCGGCGATAGGGCTCAGGTTGACAGGCAGTGCAGAACAGCCCTGCTAAAGCCAAGTAGTAGAGATATGAGGCAAGAGGTCTTCGGTAGAACATATGGTCACCCCAATCGGCATTAGTTTGGCCTACTGCCAAAGGGAACATGAGATAGGGGCACTTCCATTGTCTAGCAAGGGGCTGTGCTATAATGAACGTGAGGAGAAGGAGGTACCAGCGATGCGAGTCATTGTTTATGCCCGGGTGAGCACAGAGAACGATCGTCAGGAAACAAGTCTAGAACGTCAAGTAGCTGAGCTTGTCGCTTTTGCTGAAACCTGTGGCTGGCAAGTAGTGCGAACAATCATGGAACAAGACAGCGGATTCAATGATGACAGAGAGGGGTTTATCAATGCATTAGAAATGTTACGTCGCAAGCGGGCTGACTGCATTCTGGTGCAGGATGATAGCCGTCTAGGAAGAGGAAACGCCAAGTTGGCCCTACTTTACCAAGTTCAGAAGTATGGTGGTCTTGTCTATTCTTTGGAGGAACAGGGACCTCTTGGGTTAACGGAACTGGAGCAAATGGTATTGCAGGTCCTAGGGGTGGTGGAGGAGTACCAACGCCGCCTCGTCAACCGAAAGATCAGTCGCGGAGTTCGAAGGGCGATTCAAGAAAAGGGTTATCAACCCGAGAAGAACTTGGCTAACCAGAGCGGAGGTGGTCGCTCGCGCATTGATGCGCCAGTGGCTGAAATAGTGCGTTTACGACAACGGGGGCTGACTTTCCATGAAATCGCCCTAACACTGCGGGGGATGGGGTATAGAGTTTCCAAGGCTACAGTCCATAGACGATTTCAGGAATGGGAAGCCAAGCAGACATCAGTAAATGATATTTCCCGGGCATAGACAGGTAATCAACTCTTTCGCCAAGAAATGACACAGGATAATATGAAGGGAGACACATTTTGCCTTAAGCAAACTGGAGGGGGCGTTGAGGTGGACAAGGCGGCAATTATTGCCTGGGCTAAGAACAAGATGTCAGCAGCCGATGAAAGCCCGTTAGAGCCAGGCTATCGCTGGTACCATGGGGTGCGTACAGCCAAGCTGGCCTGCCATTTGGCAACTCATATGCGATTGAACATAGACATTGATGCGCTAGAGCTAGGGGGACTCTTACACGATATAGGTAAGGCAGGCTATCGTGGCCCCGAACCCCATGGGCCCAGGGGAGCGGAGATCATCCGTCAGGAAACCGCTCATTTATTCTCTCCGGCTGAGCTGGAACTAGTCGCAACCATTGTAGCCAATCACTATGAGCGGCCTAAGAGCAAGTATTGGCGCCATAAAGAACCTCCCAGTTTCCCAGCAGAAGTGCTACTTGTACAGGATGCGGACATTCTCGATCACATGGGAGCCAATGCTATTTGGTTAGCCTTTCACTATGGAGCAGGTGAAGGGTTTAGTCAGGCGGCAGCTATCCAGCGCTTCTTTGCGTTCGATCCGCCCTGGTACGAGGAGTCTCTGGCGTCCTTGAACTTCGACATCAGCCGTCGCGAACTAGAGCATCGGCTCAGTTTCGTGCGTAGTTTCTATCGACAGTGGGAGAAGGAAACTGACGGTGAGTTGACCATTCTATCCCGCTGAAACAGAGGGCGCTCCGCATTGGCTCACTGGGAATCTGTGTTATACTGGAAATGAGACCTAGTCAGAAGGGGGTAGGGAGAGTGTCCAAGATATTGGTGCTGGAAGACGAAGCTTCTATTCGTGGTTTTATAGCCGTAAACCTACGTCGGCATAATTTTACAGTGATTGAGGCTGCCACAGGAGAGGAAGCCATCGAAATCATACGCGAACAGCCTGACATTCAACTGGCCTTGCTTGATATCATGCTGCCGGGGATCGACGGTTTTGAGGTTTGTAAAGAACTACGGCAGCTACGGCCACAGATGGGGATTATTATGTTAACCGCGAAGGGACAGGAACAGGATAAGGTCACGGGTCTAGAGATCGGTGCCGATGATTACGTGGTAAAGCCCTTCAGTCCCGCAGAGCTGGTGGCGCGGGTTAATGCTCTACGTAGAAGACTGCCAGAACAATCAACAGCGACACTGCCTGAAATCAACAGCGGACCATTCGTGTTGCGCATGGGGGAAATGCGCCTTTACAAGCATGACGAGCCGATTCTTATGACCCCTACTGAGCTGGCGATTTTGCAGCTCCTAATGTCCCACGAGGGACAGGCGGTGAGCCGTGCTAAGATTCTCGATACGATTTGGGGACCCAACTATATCGGCGACCCGAAGGTGGTGGATGTGAACATAAGACGCATCCGTCTGAAGATAGAAGATGACCCCAGTTCACCACGCTACATCGAGACGGTATGGGGGCACGGTTATCGCTGGGATGGGATGCAGGTTGGCCAGTAGCCTCCAGCGTCGCTTATTGCTCCACTACTTCTTAATCATTGTTGCTGCGGTAGTCGTGCTGGTAATTCTCTATTCCTATGGCATTAGGGCCTATTATCATACCTCAGCCGAGGAAGCACTCAGGCAGAGGGCTCTCCTAGCTGCTTATACATATAATGCCAGCTGGCGACCCGAAAACCCCCGACTGTTTCTGCAGCAGATAGACGCCAGCAATACTTTGCAGGTGGAAGTACTTGCCCCTAATGGGCAAGTTCTGGCGCAAACTAGTGATCCCCTGCCGCGACGAGTGGAGGGAGAACCAGACCTTGATGCGGCTTTGCTAGGTATGATCGGTGTGTGGCGGGGGCACAACTATGTGACGAGCGAGCGGATCATGGCAGTTTGTGTACCCTTGTATACAGGAGATCGGGTAACCGGAGTATTGCGGTACACCATATCTTTGGAGAAAACCCATCACATAATCAATACCTTGACCTTTTATGGCCTGATTGTTGGGTGTGTTATCATCGCTGTTACGCCTGGGCTTTTTGTACCTCTGGTGAGACGGGCTATTGCTCCTCTGGAAGCCCTAAACAACACGGCAGAGCAAATCATAAATTCCGAATATCCTTCCCGCCTTGTGAAGCCTGCGGAGGTAGAGTTTAGCCGAGTTGCGACCATTTATAACAAGATGTTTGACCAGATTGAACGCAATGAGCAGATGCAAAATGAGTTTATTTCATCAATTTCCCATGAGCTGCGTACCCCCTTGACTGCCATTAAAGGTTGGGAAGAGACTTTGAGTTCCGGTGGATTGGAGGACAAGGAGGAAATAGCTTTAGGGCTAGAGATCATAGGAAAAGAGGCCGAACGTATGATTGGCCTGGTAGAGGACCTTCTGGATTTTTCCCATCTACAGGCTGGTCGTATCAGTCTTAACATAGAGAAGGTCAGCATTAATGAACTGGTGGGAGAGATCCATGACCTCCTGTCGGTCAAGGCAGCAAAGAAGTCGGTGGCTCTGGCGATGGAGTTAGGAGGGGGAATACCCGAAATGGATGGTGATGGTAATCGCCTCAAACAGGTTTTGCTCAATCTCTTGGATAATGCCCTCAAGTTTACCCCTATGGGCGGGTCCATTACAATTCGCACCCATCGCTATGGAGAAGTTGTCGAGATTGATGTGATTGATACTGGCCCAGGTATACCAGCAAAGGAATTGCCCTATGTACTAAGTAAGTTTGTCAAAGTTGACAAGCGTTCGCCGGGAAGCGGTATTGGGCTTTCTATAGCCAATGAAATTGTGTCTCTTCATGGTGGTCAACTGCTGTTGAGCAGTGAGGAGGGCAAGGGTACAAAGGCGACGGTCCGATTACCTATTGGTGGAGTGCATCAAGTAAGCCATCGCAAGTAAATCTATGAACAAGTATAGCATCGGCGGTCGCATCGAAGGGCGAGGGAGCCAAGGAGAGGCACCTGCGACAGGTCTCTTGGGCAAGTAGCCTAGAGTCGGACCACAACTCTCCGAAAGATAAGGAAAAGGAGGCTGTCTTGTGACAGCCTCCTTTTCCTATTTGGCAACATCTTACTTGGCAGCCTGTTGCACAATTGCCACCACCAGCTGTGCTCCGGCCACCAGCTGTTGGATAGGAATGAACTCTTCCGTGGAGTGGACCTTCTCCATACCGATGCCCAGAATAACGGAGGGCAAGCCCTTGCCGACTAGAATATTGGCGTCACTTCCACCACCTGTCGGCACAATGACGGGGGTTAATCCCAGAGACTTGGTGGCCTCTATCGCCATCTGGACTGCCAGGTCGTTCTCGCTTAAATTCATTGCGGGATAACTCTCCTCGACCTTAATGTCCACAGTTACGCCAAAGCGCTGGGCTGCAGCTTGAAACTCGCTCACCATATGATTGACTTGTGCATCTAGCTTGGCTTCATTACGGCTGCGCACTTCACATTGGAGAGTAACCTGCGCAGGAACAATATTGGTAGCCTGGCCTCCCTTGATGGTGCCAATGTTGCAGGTGGTTTCTTCATCAATTCTCCCCAACTTCATGTGGGTGATGGCGTCAGCTGCAACCACAATGGCGCTGATACCCTTTTCAGGTTCGATGCCGGCATGGGCAGGCACACCATTCACGTTGACTGTAATCTTCTTCTGTGCGGGCGCTTGCGGGATAATCGTACCTACGTTGCCACCGCCGTCGAGGAAATAGGCGGCGTCGGCCTTAAGTAGGCTGCGATCCAAATTCTTTGCTCCCTGTAGCCCTGCTTCTTCAGAGATGGTAAAGAGCAGTTCAATATCACCATGAGGGATGTGCTGCTCAGCTAAGATCCGTACCGCTTCTAGCATTTGCACTATGCCCGCCACATCATCGGCGGCTAAGATGGTGGTGCCATCACTATAAATAACGCCATCCTTAATGTGCGGTTTGATACCTAGTCCTGGAGTCACCCGGTCCATGTGGGCGGCAAAAGCCACCGTTGGTACGTGTTTTAGCTGACCCGGCAGACGGGCGATAATGTTGCCCGTGTCGCCACCAATGGCCGCACCCGCATTATCCTCCAATACCTCTAGCCCCAGGGCTACCAGCTTCTGCTTCAAAGCATCGGCCAACTGGCGTTCGCGACCTGGTGCGCTGTCAATGTGCACGAGTTCAAGGAACTCTTGTACAATCCGCTCTTGATTAACCATTAGTGCACCTCCATATGTATCTTCCGTTTGCATTGTACCATTGATGAACTACCTATGCTAGGGCGCTGTTTTTCCCATCTTACTTGGAAGAGGTAGCGGAAGGTGCCAAGGACCGATCTGTGCTCCTTAGCACCTCGTAGGGGCTATCGGCGATGGCGAAGAACGCGGCCAGCAGCCACCCCTAGGTGCTCGCCTTCATAGACGGTTAGACGCCCATTGACAAGGACAGCCTTAATGCCGGCAGCATAATGGGCTGGGTCAGTGTAGGTGCCACGATCTGCCACCTTCGCTGGATCGAAAACCACCACGTCGCCTTTGAAGCCCGGCAAGAGTAGGCCGCGATCTGCAAGACCGAGCCGTTTCGCCGGTGCAGAGGTCATCTTGCGGATGGCTTCCTCTAATGGCAATACCTGCTTCTCACGCACATAGTGACCGAGTACACGAACAAAGGTGCCAAAGGTGCGGGGATGGGGTTTGCCGCGTTCTAAAGCGTCTTCAATGGATACGGCGCTAGAGTCGGAACCAACCATCATGTAAGGGCTCCGCATGATGCGTTCCAAATCTTCATCACCTATGGTGAAGTAGACTATGTCAATGCGGCGGTCTGCTGCCTCCAACAGCTTGAAACACGCTTCGAAACCATCCATATCCCAAAGTCGGGCAATCTCGGCAATGGATTTACCGTCTACACTATGGTCATAGTAACAACCGGTGACAATGATCCGTTCCCAACCTACTCCTTTATGAATACTGACCCAGCCATCTACGCCGTTAAGGATATCCTGTTTAATCCGCTCTCGGGTTTCAGGATCACGTAACCGTTCCCGAAGTGCCTCGTTGCCCCCTACATGGGCCCAGGGCGGCAAAACAGCACTCAATCCACAGGCGGAGGCGTTGAATGGATATTGATCAAAGGTCACATCGATTCCTTCCTGCCGTGCCTGTTCGATCATTTGTAGCAACTGCACGGAAGTGCCCCACATATGTTCTCCCATGGCCTTCAAGTGGGCGATCTGCACATAAGTCTTAGCTTGGCGGCCAATTTTAATGGCCTCGGCCGCTGCTTCCAGCACACCATCATTCTCTCCACGAATATGAGAATAGTATCCGCCACCATAAGCTGCAGCCACTTTCGTCAGTTCCACGAGTTCAGGTGTATCTGCATAGACGCTAGGAGTATAAATCAGTCCCGTACTGATGCCAAAACACCCGGCCTCCATAGCTTCGCGCACAAGGGCCTGCATAGCTGCCAGTTGCTCTGGATCCGCTGGACCCTCAGCGTAACCCATAACTGTTTCCCGCACGTTTCCCTGAGGCACCAAAGCAGCCACGTTGACACTCAGCTCGCGTTGCTCTAATAGAGACAGGTATTCTCCCATGGTGCGCCACTCGGAGCCCAACTGCTTAAAGAGGCGAGCGTTAGTGACATTGGTAGCCATTTCGTTGCTGAGGGGTGCTGCTCCCACACCACAGTTGCCGATTACATTAGTAGTTACACCTTGCTGAATATGACTCTGGCCACTTCCGTTTATCATCAGAGGTATGTCCGAATGGGTATGTATGTCTATAAACCCCGGAGCTACTGCCAGGCCAGAGGCATCGATCTCCTTTTCAGCCTTGGCTCTACTTAAATCCCCGATATGGGTGATGGTATCACCTTGAATGCCGATGTCTGCCAGCTGCCATGGATTGCCGGCACCGTCATATACCCTACCGCCACGAATTATCACTGAGTACAACACAAATAACACCTCTTTTGATTCTTTATAGTCCTCTGTTCTAGACTACTTCGCCTCGCTCAAACGTTTTCCTTTTATCATCTTTAATTGTATAATACTTCAGAAAGGGGGAGGTGCAATGCGGGTAAAATCCGCAGTAGACTGGTGGGTAGGACTGCTCATCTGGTTCACCATTGTCATATCAATATCTACTCTGTTTTTGGTCCCCGAAAGCGAGCGAGGGGTCACGTTCCTTATAGTCGCGCCGGTAGTAGCTTTAATGCTCTGGATCTATTTCGGTACGTACTATGAGCTGAAAGTGGATCATCTCTATTGCCGCAGTGGTCCACTTGTGGCTCGCATTCCCTATTGCGCTATTAAGTCGGCCCGACTGACAAGCAATCCGATCTCTTCCATGGCCCTTTCCCTGCGGCGGATTGAGATTACTTACGTCAGCAAGAGCATATTCGGTGGCCTTGTTTATATTTCACCCCCGGATAGAGAAGGGTTTTTGCGGGAGCTAAAGCAACGATGCTCTAGGCTATGAGCAACATAAGTACTGTTGTAGGAATCTATCGAGAGCTGTCGTACTCAGTCCAGTGAATGAGTGATGGCTAATCTTGAGTACAAAAACGGCCAGCCCCGGCTGGTTACATGGGAGTAGTTATGAAGAACGATCCATTGAATTCCCTATATGAACGTAATCCGGAGACGGGCCACTATGTGATAGAGATTGCTTTGGATACTTATGGCGATGTTTTTAACGAGTGGGATCATGCCAGCTACCGCAAGCGCGACATGGATCCGGAACTGGCCTTTTTCCTTGAGGACAGTTCGGCGGAAATACCTCTCCGCTATGGCATTGATTTAGTCTTTTACTTGCCTAAGCAAGAAATGGATAAGGAGAAGGAAGGGATGGTTGCTTCGGTAGTTAAGAACTACTATAGGTTCTACGCGGACGTGGAGCGCAGAACGTTGCAAAGAACCTATCGTCGTATGTTAAATTACTTTCTTTCCGCTTTAGCCCTCCTCGCCTTTACGTATGTATTCAACTATTGGCAGCAGACCTTCTTCCTCGCCATCCTTTCGGAAGGACTGAGCGTAGGGAGTTGGTTCTGTATGTGGGAAGCCATTTCTTTTCTGCTCTTTGAGCGCAGCGAAGTAGTCGCTAAGATTAGGTCCTATGATCGCTTATCTAATGCGCCTATCTATTACCGCTATGACCCATAGCCCTAACGCTATCGGCCCCTTCTAGCAGACTGAAGCAAGAGCAAACCAGGAACAACCAAGGTTCCTGGTTTATTTGTTGCTCTTGGCAGGCCGCACTAGGACACCCAGCTGCTGTAATCTAGCAGCTGTCACACCTTGGCCAGACAGCAACTGACCACTAAACGTACCATCATAGAGTTGTGTGCAGCCACAGGAGGGACTGCGATCCTGCAGTATGGCCATCTTGACCCCAGCCCGTTGAGCAAGCTCGGCAACAGCTTGGGCACCCCACAAGAACTGCTGGCTCACGTCTTCACCGGCGGAGTTTACTACTCTGGCTTTACCCGTCAGAACGGCGTGGCCATCACCACCAACTATTTCAGCTGCCGGGCGCGGCGTAGGTAGCCCTCCCAGTTGTTCCGGACATATGGGAATGGCTAAACCAGCTGCAACGAGGGCCATCACCTCGCTATTGGACTTGCTCTGCGCGTCATAGCGGCAGGGTAGGCCAGCCAGGCAAGCACTAACTAAAATAGGGCTTTTCTCACTCACTGTCCACCGCACCTTCCTGCAACGACCGCGGTTGCTCCTTGACCAAGTTGGCAGCAAGCAGGGCCAGCAGGCTAAGGACAATAAACAGATTGAAAGCAAAGCGGAAGGCGGGAAGGGAATAGTGGGGCCCCGGAGCCACCCTCTCCAGGAGATGGCCAACATAGGAGTTGAGAATAGCAGTTCCGCCGAAACCAGCCATGTTAACTACGCCCGAAGCTATGCCGGATACGGCTGGGCTGTTTACCTGCTTCACATTGTTAAAGCAGAGGAGGAAGCCAATGGAGATGAATCCGAGCACAAAGTAGAGAAAATAGTTAAGCGCGAAAGGCGGACGGCCACCAGCCAAATGCAGAATATAGAACCAGATCAGGGTGTATAGGGTAGAGGTTGCGATAAGGATAGGCTTGATGCGCCCCATGCGGTCTGACAACCATCCCATGACAGGACCTCCTAAAGCCACACCCAATGTCATCATAAGTACGATCTGGGAGGCTATCTGGCGGTCAACTCCGTAGGCCTGAGTCAAATAGGGGATACCCCAGAGCCCAGAAAAGGCTGTTACACTACCCGAAATGCAAAGGAAGTAGATAACATTTGGCCAAGTGTGGCGATTGCGCAACACGCACCAGAGAGCCTGCCATAAGGGGATTTGGGGTTGAGAAGAAGCTGGATTGGGAGCTTGAAAACCCATTTCTTCTGGACGATCACGCACCAGCAACCATATTAACAAGGCAACGACTAGGGTTACCAAAGAAATATAGCGAAAGGTGGGGCGCCAGCCAAAAGCATCTACTAATAGGGCAAGGGGCGTAGTGGCTAGAATGCCGCCGAAGTTGCCGACAACGGAGGTTAAGCCAGCAATGGTGGCAAACTCCCGGGCGTGGAACCAGATGGCTTGCATCTTGAGAGTGCAAATAAAAATAGCCCCCACCCCAATCCCAACTAGTAAGCGCCCTATGTAGGCCCAGCTACTTCTATTGGCCATACTGAAGAGCAAGGAACCTGCAGCAGCCACGAGCATACCTGCTGTAGCTGACCGGCGAGGTCCCACATAGTCGGCCAGTATTCCTGAAGGTATCTGCATAAATGCATAGGCATAGAAATACATGGAAGCCAAGAGCCCCAACTGGGTGCCCGACAACCCCAAATCCCGCGTAAGGTCGTCGGCGACCACAGCCGTGGCATAGCGGTGAAAAAACACTATTAAGAAGGCAAGGGCCAATGTGCCCCAGACCACCCATTTGTACCTATCAACTGAATTTCTCACGATAGCATCCCCTTTCTGCGATCTCGACCAGCCAAATAGAATTATACCACGGAAGCAACAACAACAGCCCAACTAAGAGGGATGGGCTGTTGTTCTTAGCGACAGTGGTAGATGAAGAACGCTAGAGACCAGCGATTCCACCTAACCCCAAATACTCTGCTTGTATTTGGACGGCTCTTCGTATGGCCGATAGAGCTTTCTCCTGGCCCGGCTCAAACCATAAGTTCTCCACTCGCAGCGCATTCTGTTCCCGGTCTGCTCGCATTTCGATGCGGGCCACAAGCCACTCGCCATAGAGGACTGGTACCACGTAATAACCATACTGGCGCTTGGCCTTAGGCACATAGACTTCCCAGCGATAGTAGAAGTTCCAGAAATCCTCTAGTCGGTCTCGGTCCCACAGCAAGTTGTCTAGGGGCCCAAGGATGACTGCCGCTTCCGTTTCAGGCAGAGGCGGAGCCTGAATCAATTCGGGTAGGAACTCGCTCAAGCAATAGTAGATACGCTTTATACCGTCAATCTGCACCGGAACTACTTCCCCCCTAGTCACCAGTTCCATCAACAGACGCTTTTTGTTCGCTTTCGGCGCGTTATACCAACCAAAGCGGAAATGATTCAGCTGGCTCAGTCCATAGGCCCGCAGATATTTCCGCAAAGCAAAGGACTCCCACGCGGCCATGCCAACTTCCTGCCTGAGGAGGGAAGGGGGTACAAAACGTTCAGGCAGATCAAAGCGCCGAGTTCGTTGATTGTCGGCTCGCTGCGTGATTATCAGGTCTCCTATAAGGTGCAGGTAATCAAAGGCCAGCTTTTCTATCTTAGTGCGCGGCTCATTGTCCCACCAACCAGAGATCTTCTGGCCGGAGTTGAAATTGCTACAAGAGGCTTCACCGTACCTCTTGATGCGTGACATTATCTGCTCCATAGTTTGGCGTACTTGGAAATCAATTTGGGCAGCCACTAGTTCTTGCTGCTGCTTCATAGCCCGTCGAAAATAGGGGTAATCTTCAATGGGCAAGATGCAGAGGGCGTTACAATAATACTCAAAGGCTTGGCGTTTCTGGTAGAGCATTTGTCCGAGCCATTCAGGCCGATATCCATGGACGCGGTTATACAAAACCTGATGGTGGTTTCTCTCAAAAGGACATAGAGGGTCAATTTGAACGGCCTCCAGATGGCGTAAAGCCTGAATCACTCCTTCTGCCCCCGCAAATTGACTATTGAAGGCTGTGAACATCTGACGACGGACTAGAAACCGCCTAGCTTGCTCAGGGGATATGGTAACACTCATAGGCAACTCAAGCCTCCCAGTCACTTTGAAGTCATTGTAGCGAACATACATTTGTAACGTCAAGCAGATTCTGCTAAGATGGAAAAGAGCAGTAAATACGGGATATAGGTGGTTAGGAGTGAGCAGCTTGACATCCTGGGTAATTGTGAGAGAATTAACTTAGCCTGGGAGGTGGCGAGATGAGTATAAAAATCATATCAGATAGTGCTTGTGACTTACCCGACGAGATAATAGCAGAATATGATATTGAAATAGTACCATTTCACGTTTTGCTAGATGGCGTAGATTACCTGGATCGGGTCACAATCCAACCGCAAGAGCTATATCAAAGGATGCGCGCAGGAGCCATGCCGAAGACTTCTCAGATCACTCCTATGCAGTTTATCGAAGTTTTTGGTAAGTATGTGGCGGCTGGGCTGCAGTGCATATACATAGCCTTTTCTTCCAAGCTATCGGGAACTTGTGAAATGGCAAGGCTTGCTGCTCAGCATGTTAAAGACGAGTTTCCAGGTTGCGAGATTGCGATCATCGACAGCCAGTGTGGAGCACTAGCCCAAGGCTTAGCTGTCTATAATGCGGCCAAGATGGCTCGGGAGGGGAAGTCGCTACAGGAGATCGTAGCAGCTATTACGTTGCAGTATCGCCATACGGAGCACATTTTTTCTGTTGATGACTTAGAATATCTTTACCGTGGTGGCCGAGTTAGCCGCATTAGTTCGTTTGTGGGTGGCTTACTTAACGTGAAGCCCATTTTACACGTTAAGGAAGGCTGTATGATTCCTCTAGAGAAAGTGCGGGGGAAGGCTAAAGCCATAAGACGCATTGTGCAGTTGATGTCTGAACGGGGAGCAAATCTACAGGAGCAACTGGTGGCAATCAACCATGCCGATGATCTGGTTTCTGCGCTAAAGCTTAAGGAGCTGATCGAAGAGCTATTTGCTACCAGCAACTTTATCATTAATACAGTGGGCTGCGTGTTGGGATCCCATATCGGTATTGGAGGAGTGGCGGCCTTCTTCTTGAACAAGGAATACTACCAGCAGAAAGGTGCCACCCTCGGGGTGCCCAACTAGTAACTGTTCTTAGAAAGGATGTGGGAGATGGATGAAGATTGAATTCTTAGGTCACGCATGTTTTCTTCTGGAGAGCTCCGGCTACAAACTGTTAGTTGACCCTTTCTTAACTGGCAATAAGCTGGCGGCGAAGAAAGCCGACCAATTGGTTGTTGACTACATCTTTGTCACCCATGGCCACGATGACCATGTCGGGGATGCTATCAGCATAGCCAAGAGAACAGGGGCAACCATAGTGGCGGTTGTGGAAATTGTCCGACATTTGTTTGCGCCAGCCGACGTGAAGACGCTGGCCGGAAACATAGGAGGAAGACAAAAGGCTCCTTTCGGTAGCTTTAAGTTTGTCCCTGCCAACCACGGCAGCGGTGTTCCCGGGGCTTTGTCCTGCGGATTCGTCATTGAAGTTGAAGGTAAAAAGATCTATCATGCGGGCGACACCGGCCTGGTCTCCGAAATGTGTTTTCTCGCGGATGAGCAAATAGATGTAGCCCTTTTACCGATTGGTGATTATTACACCATGGGGCCACAAGACGCGGTCAAAGCCGTAGAATTGATTAAGCCCAAATGTGTGATACCCATGCATTACAACACCTTTCCAGTCATAAACCAGAATCCGCATGCCTTTAAGGAGGAAGTGGAAAGGCGCAACCTCAGCCGGGTTGTAGTACTGAGTCCAGGCCAAGTGCTGGAACTATAGTTGCAGCTGCGAAGGATTACATATTGCTAGGTTTCCGCCATAGCGTAACGTTTTGTGAAATCCGCAGAGCGCGTATGAGCGATATTAGTTGCATTAGTTGCGCAGGCCTTCAATTAGGATTAGCTAGTTGGAGGCCGGTTTGCTTTTTTGCAGACCGTTGAAAAATACGCGAAGCGTCTCACTATCTAGAGTAAAGTTGGATTGTGATACAGCAATCACAACGTCCGATAATGTATCTTATGTGAACTAAGGTTTTGTTTAAGTGGTGGGATCGCCCAAGCAATCCCGCGTGGCGTTAGTGCGTTAATTGAGGAACGGACTCCAATCACGGCCACGCAGTGTATCAAACATTACTTCTTGGCCACGCGGCGCCAAAATGATTGAAACTGGTTTGATCACTATAACTCACAGATCTCGAATGCAACCAAGTTGATTTCTCGTCTCCAGGACTGGCAACAGCACCGATCACGCCCATATGTCCAGTTTTGGCCCATGCGATACCATTGCCCACCCTCTTAAAACGCCTCTAAAAGCCTTCTAGCACTCCCATTTCTTGGGAGCACGCTTGTTGCCAGCTGTGAAGGCGGCGCCAGGCGCTTGTGATGGCCGACTAAAGGCATCCAAACACCAACTAGAAGGCTGACAAGTCGCTCAAGCTACTATTGGGCAGGCCGGTTGCGGAAAAGAGGATGAAAGGTGTTGTTCAGCACGATCTGTGCGCAGGGCGCCCCCAGTGGGCCCCGAGCACACAATAGGCGCGGTTTCACGCTTAGGACAGTCTGGATGTCTCAAAATAGATATGACCAGTGGTTTTGAGATGGCCAGTTATACTGTGAGACAACCACTTATGTTCACCGAGCGCAGCTTGCTACCCTTCTCAACCATATCTCAGCTATACGGCCTCTCCATCCAGGCCGAATTCCCTTCTAAGCAATAGAAAGAGGAGGCAAAGCCTCCTCCCCACTTCCCAGCCAACAGTCCTTGGCCGCAATTATCGCTATTACAATCCGTATTACAGCCATTCCTTTTTCTAGGAGCATCCTCTTCAGTCATGGATGTGCTCCCTGGAAGAAGGCGGCCTGCTAAGAAAGCGCCTTTTCACACTTCCTAATCGACTGCAATGCCGAGCACAGCTCATCCTCCCTATGATTGGATCTTCTAACCCTCTGCTGTTGCCGCTAGAGCGTAGAGTGCGCACTCTAATCGCTTCTTCTGTAGAGCACAGGCTAAGGGCTCCGGTTTACTAAAGTCTTGGTTGGTAAACCAGGCTTGGGCCATGCAACCGCCGGAGCAAAGGAAGCGGGCCCAGCAATCCACGCACTGCGGCTTACAATATAGGTTAACCTCTTGGAATCGGCGAGAGAGATCTAAACGGGTGATGCCTTGCATCACGTTACCAATAAGCCACTCCGGCTGACCGACGAACTGGTGGCAGGGATACAGCTCACCGCTAGGAGTGACAGCCAGATAGTCGTAACCTGCACCACAACCAGTGACTCTTTTTATGACGCAAGGACCATGGTCTAGACTAAGGTTAAAATGGAAAAACGCAAATGGTTTTCCTGCTTTGTGCTGGGCCACATAGTAGGCGGCTAGACGCTCATACTCTTCCATTAGTCGCGGCAGGTCCTCTGGCCGCAAAGCATAATCGTCCTGAGGCGCGCCCACCACCGGTTCCATGGATATATGTCGAAAGCCTAAGTCAACCAAGTGGACCACATCAGCAGCAAAGTCCAGATTATGTCGTGTATAGGTCCCCCGCACATAATAGTTGTCGTGGTCACGAGAGGCTACGAAGCGTTGCATGTCGGGCACTATGTCCTGATAGCTTCCGGAACCATCACAATAGGGCCGCGCCCGGTCATTCACTTCTGGCCGTCCATCTAAACTGAGAACAACCGCGATGTGCTCACGATTAAGAAACTCTTCCACTTCTTGAGTGAGCAGAGTCGCATTAGTTGTCAGCGTGAAGCGAAAGACTTTGTTGAACTCCTCCTCCAGTTGGCGCCCATAGGCCACCAACTCCTTCACCACAGGAAAATTGAGCAACGGCTCCCCGCCAAAAAAGTCTACCTCCAGATTACGCCGAGGGCCAGAACTACGCACTAAGAAATCAAGGGCTGCTCGCCCGACCTCAGCTGACATAAGCTCTCGTGCACCGCCGAAGGGACCGGTGCCGGCAAAGCAATACATACAGCGTAAGTTGCAGTCGTGGGCCAGGTGTAAACACAGAGCCTTCACTAGAGGGGGCTCAGCTAACTGCAACTGGGGGCGAGGAAGTGCAGGAGTGTTTATTAGTCCCCTATTGCTTAGCTCTCTAAGCTCCGCCAAGCCGCTACGAACATCCTCGACCTGGTACCGTCCATCCAGGCATCTTAATGCATCCTCTTCCTCCCAGCTGTCTAGCTCCAGTAGATCCCAAACTACCTGGTCTATTTCATGCAGACTGTTACTATTCTCATCAAACAGGAGTCGGTGGCCATTGATCATAAACTTATGCATGAAAACCCTCCTCAAAAAAACATTGACCCCAACTATTAGGGTCAATGATAACGGTCAGAATTCCTAACGAGTTGCGTTTTCACAGACCTGGTTGCCGACTGTACAAGATGTCTTGCAGGCCGATTGGCAGGATGTTTGACACTCTTTGCAACCCATGGCAGCTGTCACTTTCGGCATGCTACCCGCATGTATTGTTTTGATATGTTTCATTAGCAAATCCACCTTTCGCCAACAGTTTGCGCCATTATTATACCATAGGTGTTATGCTATCACAATGCGTTTGCCACTGCTAAGAGTTCAGCTATATAGGCAACTGCTGTAGTAACAGTACTAGTGTCACCTTGCACAGCAGACCTATTGGGTAGGTGGCTCCATACCCACCCGCAGCTTCGTTGCGGCCGGTGGCATCAATAGCTGCACCTAGTCCGGGCGTAGATGTCATAGCACCACAGATGGCTCCTGAAAGCAATACCCAGTTCAACCCCAAGCCATAGCGGCCAAAGAGAAAACCCACTAATATGGACATGGCCGTGGTAGACATGCCTACCAAGACCAGCAGAGCGTTGGGGCCCACCATAGCAGTTACAGCTTGATGACCATAGTTTAGCCCCACATAGGCCAAGAAAAAGTATAACGCCAGCTGCTTCACCACATTCATAGCCTTTTCATCTATGCTAAACTTTAGCGGACCTAAACGACCCCGGCTACCAAGCAAGAGGGCTGTGATCAACACCCCACCGGTTGTACCTAAACTGACCTGCCCCACTTCGCCCAGAGGAAGGCTCAGACGCCCCACCAAAAAACCGATGAGGCACACAGACACGAACCCTAGAATGTCGAAGCCGGATTTGGACGGTGGTTCTACTGCCTCCCGCCCTCCCAGATGCTCCAGCAAGGTGCTAGTTTCATGCCCCAGATCTATACGGAAAAGCTTAGGCAAGAGCTGGATGCCTGTGATTACAGTTATCACGCTAAACGGATAGGCCACCGCATAACCAAGCCCCACACTGGCCTGTGCCTCCCGGGCGGCCTGCGAAAGTGGATCAGCGAACTGCTTGGCTGCTGACTCCAAGGCCACACCCAGACCAGGAGAGCTGGTAAGGGCCCCAGTGTATACGCCAGTAATAGCCCTAGAATCTAGACCGGGTATCATGCGAAAAAGCAGATAAGCGGTACCCGCCCCGGCGGAAGTAATGACCACGGCCAGAATGAGGAATTTCACTCCATTACCGCGAAACACCCTTGCCACATCTTGGGCAGCCAAGAGTCCTACAGAGGCCACAAAGAGTAGGAGCAAGAAATCAAAATAGGCTTTATCGATTAGCCCTTGCTGCAGAATCCGCTCTACGTAGGCGGGTACAGCCCTACCTCCATTCACGTATGGGCTAACCAAGCAACGATAGACAAAACAGCTTAAACCCATACCGGCAAAGAGGGTGCCCGATACACCCAGTTTAAACTTGGCTAGGCTAATACGCCCTAAGAACTGCCCCAGAAAAATACTTAAGCACAATAAAAAAAGAGGATTGGTGAGCAACTCCATCAAATCTCATCTCCCGTATGCTCAAGTCCTCTTGTAAGTATAACTGATTTTGTGGCATTACAGTGGCTAAATTTATAGTCTCTTAATAATCATGCGCATCCAGATCGCTAAAAAACCCGGCTGTCACCCGCCAAGTTTGTCGATTGATTACCGATAGATCAGGAGTACGAATAGAGAGCCAGCCATTCCTTCCCAAACGCCGCCCAAAAAGATGACTGAAGAAGACCGTCAATATGCGGGCATGGGAAACGATGGCGAAACTGCGCTGTCCGTTCTCCTGTGACAGTCGCTGTATACAATGAACAATGCGACGCTGGGCGTCTTCGTAGGGCTCCAGCAGCTGGTGGTTGACCTTTCCTTCCAAATGTTCACCAATAATCTGCTCGTACTGTTCCTGTTCCAGTCCGGCACCTACCATCCACATGTCACTCAAATCGTCTTCCAAGTATACGGGCAGTTGCCACCGGTTAGCAATCAGTTCAGCCGTTTGTACCGCTCTCAGCTCAGGACTGGAGTAGATGGCCTCCACCTTGCTCCAAAAGCTAGCTTCCACGATAGGGGATGCAAGCATTATCCCTTCCCGGGAGAGGGGTAATAGGGACTCAGGGAGGGCTCTTGCCTCTACCGCTTTGGAATGATGTATCACATACAGGTTGTTCTCCATTTGTTCCTCCGCCAATTCCAAGTATTACTGGATTTATGGATGACTATGCTGGGCAATCACTAGTAGTCCCTATGCCCCTCCAAAGAAGATATGAGACTTCCACTTATCCTCCATAATGGAGTCTATCTTATACTCTAGCTTACCTGCTTAATGGCCAGGCGCAACATGTTGTGCCATGCAGGCTTCACATCATAACTTACGGCCGCCAGTTGCACCATTTCCTCTTCGCTCCTGTCGGCTTGGCGCCACGCTTGCACATCGGCCACATAGCGCTCCAGCATTTTTCGCTGTTCTACCAGTATCTCTTTGCCACCTACAGGCCCATGACCAGGCACAACTATTTCCACGTCCCAGGTGCTCAGCTCAGTCAAGGTAGCTATCCACCTCGAAAAATCAGCCTGCCCCATCCATGGAACACGACCGTTAAAGACAAGGTCGCCAGCCAGAAGTAGTCTCCTCTCAGGCAAATACATAATGGCTGATCCCGGGCTGTGTCCACCCACATGTTGCATATGTACTTCCTCTCCAAGAATATGCATGTGTAACCGCTGCGTAAAATGGCAATTGGGCAAGCCTTTGGTCATTCCTGATTGTAGCATGGCAGTTCTAGCTGCCGTAGAACTAATAATTCGACAACCGAATAAGCCGTTACCACCCGTATGGTCCGAGTGCTCGTGCGTGTTGAAAACGAACAGCACCTCACGCCCTGCAATCTGTTGTAGAACCTCACGGCCGCCATCTTCACCGGCTTGAGTATCGATAACAATAACGCCCTGCTCCCCCACACTGATCAAAGTGGAGTTGACAGTGCCCATAGTGCTACTGTAGACCTGAAAATGAGACAATTATATCGCCTCCTTTGGAAATACTAATCTAATATTCAGCATGGACTCCCTTCTCTCCTGCCGTGAAATAAAAAAGCCGCCACAGGCGGCCATGGACTATTTGCTTCCCTGAGATTCAAATTGTCTCCTAGTCTGTTCGATTTTCTGGGGCGGTGCCTGTTCAGTCTGGTACCAACCCTTTTTTACGGCAGCATTGAACATGGCCGATTGTAGTTCGTGTTCTTCCATCAAAATGTGGAGCATGTCACTGCGTAGGCCATTGTTCCCGGCGGTTTCATTACTAGCTATGTTGTAAGTATTAGTCAGCTCCTTTTGACAGGCTAAGGCATCTTTCAGGATTATTTCATCGGGTAAGCGCCCACCTTCCACTAGACTCCCTCCTTGCCAATTTCTCGCGCCTTTAGGTGCTTTAGCAGGGTGTCATAATGCTCCTGGTGTTTTCGCACACTAGCTTCACACAGGCGCTGTACATCGGGGTCAGAAGCTTGCTCTGCGTAAGCACGTAGTTTGGCAATAGCCAACTGTTCATGGGCCAGTTGATCTTCAATCATGGCCAGCTCTTTCGTGGTCAACTGTGGACTACCGAGCTCTGGCATAGTTCTCCCTCCTTGGGTAAACTCTTGCAGGCTTAGTGTATCCAGGAGTTATGAGCTTTACCCAGAAGCTGTTCTCAGCTATTAAACTGATATAACAAACGGAGTCCATGTAGAGTTAAACAGGGTTCAATCAAGTCCAGTTGATCGCTAAGATGGGCAAAGCGGCATGCATCAACTCCCGTGGCGATAACCTTAGCCGGACCTATCTCCTTCTTGATACGCTGCAAGATGCCTTGGAAAAGGTCCACATGCCCGTAAATCAAACCGGCCTGTAAGGCCTGGGCTGTAGTGCGCCCAATTACCTGTTGAGGAACAGTCAAATCCACCCGAGGGATGCGGGAAGTCCTACTTACTAAGGCTTCGGCAGCAATTCGCATCCCTGGCGTTAGTACCCCACCCAAATACTCTCCTTTCGCAGAAACAACATCAAAGACTGTTGCTGTGCCAAAATCAACCACAATTGCGGCCCCTTCACTAAAAAGGAAATGGGCCGCCACCGAATTGGCAATACGATCTCCACTTAGGTCAGTAGGCGGTTCAAAGCGGATGCGCAGCCGGGTCTTAATTCCAGGGCCCACAACTAGTGGTTGTGGCAGAGCACAAATCCTAATAGCGTCAGTCATGATGGTCTGCACGTTAGGGGAGGCGCTGGCTAGTATAACTGCCTGCAGGTCTTGCCGTAACAGTCCATGGTGCTGCAGTGCCTGTTCCAGCAGTAACGCATACTCATCAGCGGTACGATGTGCATCACTGCTGAACCGCCAAGTGGCTTGCAGCTGATCTTCCACGAAGATACCGAAGGCTGTCTGTGTATTGCCAATGTCAATTGCCAACAACATGCTTTTCACTCCTTGCGTTTGGTGCTAAAGACAACAGCTCTTTCCTGGTGTTGCTAGATGCCGACAACACCTTGACTATGCTGCTGTGCTATACTATAATTAGTGATGTGACGCAGGGGTGTAGCTCAATTGGTAGAGTAGCGGTCTCCAAAACCGTCGGTTGCGGGTTCAAGTCCTGCCACCCCTGCCAAGAATGTCTATGAGCGGGAGTCTATATGACTCTCGTTTTTTGTTATGCATGCGACCAATGGGCAATCTTATTATTAGGAAAAGGAAGTGATATGAAACAATGCCTGATCTATCGCATTGGAAACAATATCTATCGTCAAGCCCTAAGGATGTCCATCGGTTGCTGCAACACCTACCGCCTGCCGATGTGGCGGAAATCCTGGCGTCCCTCAGTAACGACCAACTGCGAGCAGTATTAGAGGAGATGGGTGGGCAAGACGTTGCTCTCATGTTGGAGGAATGGGATGCTCCCACTTCTTGGAGGATCATTCCGTTACTGACCCAGGAAAAGCTGACAGCCGCTATCCAGGCTATGCCCAGCGATGATCGCGCCGACCTCATCGGTACCATGCCGGAGGCAACGCGGGAGTCGGTCCTGAGTGCCTTAGCGGCTGACGCAGCCGAGGTCAGGGAGTTATTGGCCTATGCTGCTGAAACTTCAGGTGGCATCATGGCTACCGAGTTCTTGACCGTGCGCCCAGAATGGACTAGCGAAGAGGCGTTGGCCATTGTACGGCGGGACGCCCAAGAAGCTGAGACTGCTTACTATGTATATGTCACCGACGCAGAACAAAGATTGCTCGGTGTTCTTTCTTTGCGGGAGCTGGTATTGGCCGCGCCCGGTGTTAAAGTTGCGGCTATCATGAAACCTCATCCGATTACGGTACACGAAGACGATCATCAAGAGCTGGTTGCCGACCTTTTCCGTCGCTACCACCTCTTTGCTCTGCCCGTTGTTGATGATAAAGGGAGGATCAAGGGCATAGTCACCGCCGACGATGTGCTTGATGTGCTTGATGAAGAGGCCACAGAAGATATGCAGAAGATGAGTTGGATGACCCCTAGTGAGGCCCCGTATTTAGAGACTTCGGCCTTCACTTTGGCTAAGCAAAGAATACCCTGGCTGCTCATACTGATGCTGTCAGCTACTTTCACCGGTCAAATAATTAAGCGCTATGAAGATCTACTAGCTCACTTTGTGGTCTTGACCATCTTCATTCCCATGTTGATGGATACGGCCGGTAACGCTGGTTCCCAGTCCTCTACCCTCATCATTCGAGGTCTAGCATTAGGCGAAATCGGAATCAGCGATTGGTTTAGGGTACTGCGGCGAGAACTCATGGTAAGTGCCATCGTCGGCTTCACTCTAGCTATAACCAACTTCCTGCGTGTAATCTTACTGGAGAGAGCCCCTGTTTCTGTGGCATTCGTTGTCAGCCTTACCCTTGTAGCCACGGTTATTCTGGCGAAAATGGTGGGCGGTACTCTTCCTGTTCTGGCAAAAAGGCTAAGACTGGACCCAGCCATTATGGCGGGCCCCCTCATCACCACCATCGTTGATGCTTTAGCTCTCTTTGTTTACTTCCTGCTCTCAACTCGCCTACTAGGAATATAAGGGGCTGCCGCACAAGTCTTGCGACAGCCCTTCTTGCCCAGAAGCCTACTTCCTTCTGCCGAGACGGTTCTCAGTACCGCTTATAAGGCGGGATATATTCTGGCGGTGCCGCCAGAGGCCCAACAGTGCTACAACCACGGCAAAGCACAGCTCAGGCAAAGAAGCCTGGTTGCGATACAAGACCACTGGCAGAGTGACTACCAGTAGTATGGAGCCTAGAGAAACATAACGGGTAAAGACCACTACCAACACGGCCAACGGCAAAACCAGCACTATCTGCTGTGGGAACAGTACACTGCATGCGCCTATGGTGGTAGCGATCCCTTTACCGCCTCTGAGACCTAAGTAGAGGGAGTAATTGTGTCCTATTATGGCAGCCAACGCTACCGCCAGAGTGGGCCATGTATTACCTCCAAAGAGACGAGTGGCTGCTAGGGTAGGTAAGAGGGCCTTACAAACATCGGTAACAGCCACCAATACTGCTGGCCCCGCACCGAGAACCCGCAAAGCGTTGGTACCTCCCACATTGCCACTCCCATGCTTAGTGATATCCAAACCTGCTTTCCACCGACCCACTACATAGGCGGTAGGAATACTCCCCAGAAGATAAGCTGCAATAATCATCAGCAAGATTTGTGTTGTCACGGCGCTCCTCCAGTGTTCGTAACAATACCAGCTAGAAAATACGGCGATCTGGATCTTCCTGTGATGGGAAAATAGCAATCTTCAAGACCACAATGATAACTATAAGGCAAAGGGCAAAGAATGGGTAGATGGACAGTCGAAAAACCGCATCCACCAAGCTATAGGTGAGGGAATCAGGTTGCAAATACGGTCGCAAGGAGACCAGACCAATAAGAACCACAAGCCACATCAGCAGGTAGGCCACTATCCGTTTAGGGAAAAAGGCCGTGGTAGTAATATGGGCCCAGAAACCGAGTCGCTTCTTGCGGTAGACAAAGGTACGATCCGCCAAGTAGAAGATGTAAAGCAAACCGACTCCTAACAGGAATCCAAGCACGTAATCAGTCACGGGCAACTCTTGCTCCCCCCAATCTCACTAATTCCCTATCATATTCTCCCTCACGTATTTTACCGCCTGCCGCAGTTGCTCGTCTACCTGAACATCTTCCCACTGCTCAATGACGTAGTCTGGGGTTAGACCCTTCTTGTGGATATCTCGTCCATTGGGGGTCAGATAGCGATATTGAGTAATCCACAGCCGCGACCCATCGGTCAATGGGTATGGAACCTGCACCGTTCCCTTGCCAAAAGATACTTCACCTAATAGGACAGCTCGGCCATGATCCTGCAAAGCACCAGCAACCACTTCCGACGCCGATGCACTGGCACCATTTAACAGTATGGCTAGAGGACCATCCCATATAGTGTCAGCACGAGTTACTAGAACCTCTTCATTACCATAGCGATCCACCTGTCTAACGATCACTTGACCAGGTGGTAAGAAGAAGTCCACTATCTCTTGGGCACTGTACAGAAGACCCCCTCCATTGGAGCGCAAGTCGAAGAGAATAGCCTTTACCTCTTTTTTCTTAAGCTCCAGAATAGCCTCTTTCAACTGACCGGGAGCCGTTTCCGTAAAACGGTTCATAGCAACGATACCGATTTCCCCGTCGGTCCAGTAATCCACTACTGGCAGAGTAATGACCCCGCGGCGAATGGTGATATTAAGGGGGGTCGGTTCCCCTTCACGCAAGACGGTCAATGTAACCTCTGTACCCGCCTCGCCGCGAATGCGGGAGTTGATCTCCGTTTGGGTCAGTCCCACAATTGTCTGCCCGTCCACCGCAATGATCTTGTCCCGAACTTTCACCCCACTGGCTTCGGCAGGCGATCCCCGAAAAACGATCTCCACTTCCATCTCTCCACCAACTGGGGGTTTTGACTGAATACCCACACCCGAGTATTTGCCTTCCAATGTGGACTGGTTGAACTCCTTGGCCTCCTCCGCCGATTCATAGCGGGTGTAGCCACCATCCACATGAGGCAACATACCCCTAATAGCATCCTCCACTGCCCTTTCTGGATCGAGAGCGTTGGGGTCCACATGGTAGAGCTTTACCCATTCATATATGGCCTCTAGCTTGGCAAAGGAATTGTCGACCCAGTTAATGCCAAAACGATGGGCTATTTGACGTAGATTTGTACCCAAGAGCACACCAACAAAAAACACTATAGAGACTAACGCCAATACGCCCAATCTAGAAAGCCATCTGCGATTATGTCGTTGCTTCACTTCCAAATAAGCCAACTCCCCTCGTCACAGTCTGCCTAGGGCTAGAATAGCTCCTGCCTCTCTTAAGAGGTATGAGCCCCTTAAGCTGTTAATTCCATTACTTCTCTTTCTTCACTGGGCACGATTTATCCTGCCGTTAATAATGTACCCTGAAATGTAAGGAAGGCCAGCACCGCTGGCCTTCATGCTCTCGTCTGTCTTCTCGCCTCTATTAGCCCTGGTACTCAGTCTCCATGAGTTTAACTAGGAAGCGAACTCCATTCAACACATCATCATAATCCACCATCTCAGAGGCCGTATGGATATAGCGGCATGGGATAGACATGACTCCCGCAGGAATACCACTCTTTGTTAACTGAATCGCACCCGCGTCCGTTCCGCCGGCTTCCAGTACCTCCAATTGGTAAGGAATATCGTTGGCCTTTGCCACTTCTTCCATATGGCGGCGTACTGCAGGCGTGCATAGGACACTGGAATCCCGCACCTTAACGGTCGGGCCCTTGCCCAGGCAAACAGCCATGGTTGCGCATTTGGGCGTATCCCCCGTACGGGTCACGTCTACAGCAATACCGATATCTGGAGTAATTCCATAGGCCGCCACGCGAGCTCCCCGTAAGCCAACTTCCTCTTGTGTAGTGAAAACAGCGTAAATATCATAGGCTGGATTTTGCACCTGTTTTAAGGCTTCAATCTGAATGGCACAGGCGATACGGTCGTCCATAGCCTTTGATACTAGACGCTTACCTAAGTCACAGAATTCCCGCTTAATGGCAGCGACGTCGCCAACTTTGACCTTCTCCAAAGCTGCTTCTCTACTGTCCACACCAATATCAATGAACATCTTATTCATGGTCAGGTCCTTCATGGCATCCAGACGTTCCATGCCAAAAACGCCGACTGTACCGTTGGCAAAATAGCAACGGTTACCGATGAGGCTAAAAGGTGAAATACCACCTACACCGTAAAATCGCAGAAAACCATTTTCGTCGATGCTAGTTACCATTACACCAATCTCATCCATGTGGCTGGCTAACATCAACTTCTTGCCGCCGCCCCGTTTCAGCGCGATCAGATTGCCTAAGGCATCAACATGCAGCTCATCCACATAGGGCCGGACTTCTTCCATTATCACTTCGCGTATTGATTCCTCGCTACCAGCAGGGCCGTAGGTCTCAACCAGGCGCTTAATCAGTTCTTTCATACCCGAAAACCTCCTTCGATACTCCTTAGGAAAAGCTTAATTAGGGCGATAGTATTCTCCATGTCCGCCAAACTCATGACCGACACTGGCGAGTGAATATACCGGCAAGGGATAGAAATCGCTACCACTGGTACTCCTGCCCGGCTTACATTAATGCGACCCGCATCATTGCCTCCGGTTACGGTGCCCTTGAACTGATAAGGGATATTGTTTTCCTCCGCCAAACGTACCAGCTCTCGGATCATGGCTCGATTACCGATGGAGGC
This sequence comes from Bacillota bacterium, assembly GCA_029781045.1. Taxonomy (GTDB): domain Bacteria; phylum Bacillota; class UBA994; order UBA5500; family UBA5500; genus UBA5500. The sequence continues at coordinate 116,652 of JAKOXL010000029.1, forward strand.
CGTATCCATGAAAGTAATTGCTGGGCCACCACCAAGAACCGTACTGTACTCATGCTCGTCCATACCTGAAACGTCATTACAGGTGGTACCCTCAATTACGATTGCCATATCAGGCTCAATAGCGTAAGCAGCCACACCGGCACCGCGCAGCCCAATCTCTTCTTGTACTGTAAATGCGCCATAAAGTGGGAAGTTGAACTCTTCTTTCAGCACCTCCGCCAGAACTACACAACCGGCCCTATCATCAAAGGCCTTACCCTTGGCTAATCCTTGGCCAAACTCATCGTACTTAGTAGCAAAGACAACATAGTCGCCAATCTTTACCTTTTCCAAGGCTTCGTCTTTGCTCTTGGCACCAATATCAATAAAGAGAGAACGATGTGGAATCACTTGAGTGCGTTCCTCTGGTTTCTGGAGATGAATGGCCTTCGCGCCAATGACTCCCGGAACGCGCTCCTTACCCACGAATACGGGCTTTGACACTAACACTCGATCATCAATACCGCCAACCTTATGGAAATGGAGCAAGCCCGCATCATCCACATGGCTCACCATAAGGCCAACTTCATCCATATGGGCCGCCAACATAACCCTCGGACCATTGGCAGCTTCTTTGCAGGCAATGAGATTGCCCAGAGCATCGCGCTGCCACACACTTACATACTGCTCAAGTTCTTCCTGCAAGATGGCTCGTACCTCGTGCTCGAAACCTGACGGTCCAAAGGCTTCGGTGAGTCTTCTTAATAGCATAGCAATCCCTCCACAAAGGCAGCGTCAACACTAGCGATAAAGTAGGCTAGTAGACGCCCCGACAGTTTGATATCTGTCATGCTAACCGTTTCCACCGAGGTGTGCATATAACGGCATGGGATGGACAGCAACGCCGTAGGAATACCTGCCCTAACAACCTGCATAGCCCAGAGATCGGTGCCGGTGCCGGCTGGAGTAGGATCCAAGGTATAGGGAATATTATATTCCTTAGCCAGCTTAACCAATTGGTCGAAGACTTTGGAATGTATATTGGCACCAAAGGCGATACTGGGCCCTTTGCCCATAGGAGCGGTATCCTGTTCAGGAACGCCCGGCATGGCACCATGGCAGACGTCAATGGCAATTCCAATATCGGGATTAATGCCGTATGTACTAACAGTAGCGCCACGTAACCCTACTTCTTCTTGTGTAGTAGCTACCGCATATACGTCGGCCGTATGCCGAAGCTTTCTCAACTCCTGAAGGCACTCGTAAATAACAGCCACCGCTGCCCTGTCGTCCATGGCCTTGCAAGAAACTATGTCTTTGCCCAACTCCACGAAAGAACGCTTGACAGTAACCACATCACCAACACGGACCAGTTCCTTCACCCGCTCAACGGGCAGTCCAAGGTCGATCTGTAATTCGTTCATAGGAATAGCCTTGTTCCGGTCTTCTGGCGGTACTAAATGGGGTGGCTTATGACCAATAACACCAACGAGGTCTTCGCGCCCATGAACGACCACTTCCTGCGCCACCAGAGTACGCTGATCCACCCCACCTACCTGAGTGAACTTGAGGAAGCCTTTATCATCAATCTGGGTAACCATAAGACCAATCTCGTCCATGTGTCCGGCTAACATAATGGCGGGCCGCTTACCTTCACCGCTACCCTTTTTGAAGCCAATTACATTCCCCAACACATCTCGTCGTACATCGTCGCAAACTTCACCGTATACGCGGCTAATGAAGTCAGCCACTCGACACTCGGAACCGGACACGCCAGTTGCCTCGACCATTTGTTTCAAGAACTCTTTGGTCTGCAAGTGCAAAATCCTCCTTCCTTGTCTCCAATAACTCTTTGAAACTTCAGCTGTTTTCTTTAATTCGACACACTTAATTATTAACCTGCTCAAGAAGCAATAAAAAGTAGAATTCTGTTACAGTGGGGCATGCCCCTGTCACCTTCTGGTAACAATATTCTAGAGGAGGGGCAATTATGAATAGGAGAACACCTAAACGTACCGAACAGATGCTAGCAGACATGGAACGTTGGCGGCTGGAGATAGCCGAAGAACTAGGGCTCATTGAAAATGTTAGCCAAGTCCGGTATCCCTTGGGACCTCATCCCGTCCTACGCCCTCAGCATCAGCGGCCCAACTCAACAGCCAAACAGCGCAACAACTCGTGACTTATTGGCCCTTGCTCAACCAAGGGCCTTATTGCAATCAAGCTTGGTAAATGGTTACCGTCATTTCCTCCCCCTCTTTGCTTAAACCAAAGATGAACCCATAGTCCCGCAGGGTACGGTTACACATGTCGATGATCTTGTACAGCTCCGGGTGCGCAGCGATCCGTTTGCTGGCTAGAACTCGCAATGGCTCGGGAGATGTAAGTCTACTCTCCGCCCTTGTTGTTGTCTCCATCGACATCCTCTATCTCCCCCCTATCCAGTGGCAATTGTAAATCCCATGCCTTGATAGTATCCAGCAGACGATAATTCGTTAGGTCAAAGTGTATAGGCGTAACAGAGACATAGCCATTCTTAACTGCCCAAACATCCGTGTGTTCACCGTTATTGTCCTCCGGTATCTGCCCAGCCAACCAATAATAGGTGCCGCCCCAAGGATCCTTACGCTCTAGGATGGGATTGTCGTAATGCAGGCGGCCTAGAGTGGTCACTTTGATTCCACGTACTTCAGTCAGTTTCAAAGGAGGGAAATTAACATTGAGTAGTGTATCAGCTGGCCACGACCTTTCCCGCAGGGCTTGTATTAGATGGCGTGACAACTTGGCCACCAGTTCAAAATCCGGGTTGATAAACTCAGCCAATGAGAGGGCAATCGCGGGCAGCCCCAACATCACTCCCTCCAGTGCTGCTGAGACGGTACCCGAGTATAGCACATCGGTCCCCAAATTGGCCCCTCGGTTTATGCCCGAGACAATGAGATCAATTTCTCTACGAAAAAGCCCGTCAATGGCCAATTTGACGCAATCAGCCGGCGTACCGCTAATCGCATAGGCGGCTTCGGCACCCGGTACTACGGCCGGTTTAGCTCTCAGAGGTTGAAACATGGTGATGGCATGGCCCGTAGCGCTGCGTTCCTGATCGGGAGCGGCGACAAAGACCTTTCCGACCTTAGCAAGCTCGCACACCAAACAATGCAACCCGGGAGCTAAAACCCCGTCATCGTTAGTAACTAGAATACGTAGTGTCTTCATCTTCCACCTCAACAGAATGCAGTTAGTCCTATTATACGTTACTAAAAAACATCTTGCACGTTTTTGGCAACATGATGCCATGGCAGCCGGGGAAACCTAGAGTAGAAGGAGGTGAGGCTGCCATGCACAAGAGGTTAGTTCAAGCAACCGCTGTTGTTCTCATAGTAGCCAGCCTAACGGGCTGCATGCCTTTTAGACGCCCTGCGCCTACGCCGACACCTACACCTGATACTCCCATGGCACCACAGCCGGAGCAGCAGAATGTGCAGGCCACTGTGGCTGATCGCATTATGAAACTGGTAAACGCGATGCCAGAAGTCAAAGCCAGTTACGCTTTGGTAGTGGGAAACGTGGCCATGGTGGGAGTGGACCTGCGAGATCGGCTTTCCGGCGACAAGGAAAACGAGCTGAAGAGCCGCATTAGCGCTGAGACTAAGAAGCAATTTCCTGAGCTGGCCGAAGTATGGGTTACCGCCGATCCGGACTTGGTGACCCGCATTCGTGAGTTAGCTGGTCGTATCAGTCGTGGCGAGCCAATTACCGGTTTCTTTGATCAGATTACCGAAATTGCCAAGAAACTACAACCGCAAGGAAGCTAGGGCAAAGTCAAAGCGAGCTCATATCTATGAGCTCGCTTCGTCATATTTCTTGAATCTGTGGGACATCGGCCATCAAGTACACATTCTGCAACACCGGGTCTAATATGCCAAATAACGCGTCCTGCACCTTGTTCCTTAATGTGAGTAGTAGATGGGGCACCAACACCAGGGCTGCATTTAGATACTCGACGGGCTGAAGTCCCAAAAGCTGCTGTTTCCTTTCTTCCCACTGCCAATGTTCCCAACTAAAACTCTTATCCTCCATGCGGATCCTGCGGTGTCTTTCATGGGCTTGAGCCGTATCGCACCAAATCAAGCTAGACCTGCCTGTTTCTGGGTTGCTGAGTTGCTCCTCCAGTAGGCTGGCTGCTGTCTGAAACGCTTCTTCCAGGCTGATATTGGGGGAAACAATAGTCGGTACACCCTTTGTTGACAAGGGGAAGTCTCTTAGTAACTGCAGCAGGCGAGGAGCTACCTGACCATTAAAGAGACTAATGGGAACCGCAACCACAGGACCGTTTTCGCTATCTTGGAAGAGGGCAAAATAGTACACCACAAAGGGACCTACCACCAACTCCATTTTGCTTACATTGTCGGGATCAAAAGGTGGCTTGAGCTTAAGGGCCCCATTGAGGAGAGCTTGTTCGCACCCCACGAACTGAGCCACCAGCTCTTCCTCCTGTGGCGGACGCTGGGCTTCCAATGCTTCTTGAATTGTGACAAATTCTAGGCGCGACGCTTGAGTAGTGAAATCGGTGGTGACTATACTGCCGGCCTGTTCCATTTGCTGCCTACCGCTCTGTTCAATAAAATATATGACCTTACTGGCATCGCCATCAGGAGTAACTACTTTTAGGCGCTGCCATTTGCAGCTGGTGACCATTCCATCACCTCTTTTCTAGCAGCTATCGATATGCTGCCCCTTTATTCTAGCATGCTGCTAGTCGAGAGAAGTTATGGCGTCAAAGTGTGGCTGTATAGGAAACACTTTGTTATAACGCTTTTACAATAAGGGCTACCGATCTGTTCTATGGGTCAGTAGCCCGTAAGAACAGGTAGTTATTTACTGACGGGAAATGCCTAAATAATCAGCAATATTGGCTTTCTCCACCACCAGAGGCCGAATCTTGCCTGTGCTACTGCTAAAAATAGTCACTACGCCCGGACCGTGACCTGCCAGTAGGCAATCACTATGCACAATGACGCCTATAGTTATGGCACCCTTTAAGTAACCGCGCCCAAAGGTGGTATCACAATCTCGCAATGCCACCACATCGCCAAAACGCAGTTTGCCTAAATTAAATTGCTCATAGGCTTCTCTGTCGGCGGTCATGATGTCATAGTCACCGCGGTACGCAGTAGACGACCCGATACCGGAGCCCATCAGGTATGCAGGCACTTCGACAGCGACAGGAACCTCTAACACCCCGTCGGCACCAACACTAACATTCATCCTGTCTAACAAACTGGGGTCTAGATTCATCACCGTTACTTCAGGGCAATCCTCTATCTTTAATCCGGTACCGAAACTCTTTACCAGCACTTTGTCCCCTATTGCCATCTTCTCTAAAGCTTCTTGGGGGAAGTAGATCAGCGTATGCTCACAGCCTCCGTGAGTACCCGTAACATATCCCTTTGCTCCTTTAGCCTCACCGGACACTACTCTTGCCTCATTTCCGATGCAGGCTAGAGTAGTAAGGCCGGCATTCTCCATTTCATTCGGGTTCTTTATAGATACGCCGGGCTCCACGTGGTCCACCTCAAACCCCATGCAATTGTCGCCAACCTGGATATTATAAGTAATACCACCAGTTCCGGGCAAGACCACGGGCTTCCCATAAGCTGTGATCTTGTAGTTTGCCATCCGAGGATGGGTAACTTCCCCCTGTACGCTTAACATCGCCAACTTGTCCACATTCGTCTTCATCTGACTACCTCCCATAAACCGTCTATTTGGTGCTGACGTGAAAACTAAGGTCTAACATTAATCATATATTCATTACTAATGATCCGCTTGTTAGGTAAAGTAAGCGATAGCTCCAAGGTCAGCTGACAATCCATGTTTAGTTCTTCCGGCACGATAAATGTTAGGGTGCCTACTCGAGATACTGCATCCGCCTCCACCTCGGCCACACCCCGTTCTCGCATTATGACTTTATCGCCCATTCTTAACTGCCATAGTAAGCCCATAACAGGTAGCGGCCGTGAGTAGTCGTTAACCACATAAATAGAGGCGGACCACCTTTCACCTGGAACAAAATAGCTCTTGGGCCAATCAATCATCACCTGTACTGGTTCCATCGCCCGCCGGATCACATGGTAGGCCAGCTTTGGTTCCCGGTGCCAATCCAAGAGGGACCAAGAAACGAGTGGCCAAGCATCAGCGAAGTAGAAGACGACCGCACCACTACACGGCTGATGTTTGCGGAGCCGCAAGTATTCACTGTAATACTGTACAAGCTCGGCCTGATACTTCTGGGTTGCCTCTATGTAACTATCCCAATCATCATAGTCGCAGGGCGGCACATGGCTCTGCAACAGATCAACATCAGCCAGAAGGGTCTCTGCCATCGTCTTCCAGTCAATGTGGGGCCAAGATCCTAGATGGGATAACAGTTCGAGGCCCTGCGGGATCGACTGGGCTCCGTATTCGTTCACTAAGCGAATAATCCGGGGGAATAGACGGCTCAACCAGGTCAAGGTTCTATACTCCTTCGTGTTCCATCCGTAATAGTGATGGGTTGCAGAACCGCCACGCAACAACCCCAGTACCCCGGAATGGGGAACCACAGGCCGACTCTGGTCTAGCTGCAGAACCGCCTCTTGCAGGCGTGGATCTAAGATATCCTTGTTCCAACTGGGCCTTACGTTTCTCAATATGTTTGCAAACATGGCACCATAGCCGCTGGCACCCCCCCGCTCCTGCCCCGGTTGAGCATAGGGCTCGTTATGGCAAGACCATATGCAGACGGCTGGCTCATTGCGGAGGGACCCCACCATAGCCCGAATCTGGCGCAATGCCATTCCGGTAATATTCCTTTCGTATCTTTTGTCCAAAGGAAAGTCTTGCCACACAAGTACTCCCGCAGATGCGCAGTACTCATAAAACTTAGGTAGCGCTATATGGTTATACAGCCGAACCATATTAAAGTTGGCTGCCCTGATTAGTTCCAGATCCCTCTCCAAATCTTTTTCTCCCACAGTTGCAGGATAGAAGCTGGTGGGGCCATAGTTCACTCCTCTTAGGAAGATGCGGCGACCGTTTAGAAACAGTTGCCAATTCTTCCACGCCAGCTCTCGCACTCCCAAATGCGTACTAATCCTATCAACTTCACTACCCTGCTCATCAGTCAGCAGCAGATGCAGATCGTATAGATTAGGACTCCCCTGATCCCATGTCCACCACAACTTGGGATCCGGAAGGGTTAGTCTGAGATCCAAGGAGTTGGTTCCGGGTTGAACGGGTAGAGAAAAATCCTGGGCCACTCCTTTGCCGACAAAGTTCCGAGGATAAACCTTCAAGCTGGCCCTAACTTGCCCCGCTACTGATCGCCAAACAAAGGAGGCCTGTACCCTGATTTGCGCTGAATTCCAACTGGTTAAGCGCGTATCAATCTGTGGACTCTGCAAATAGCCACGAAAAGTTTCTAGTAGGGTTACCGGGCCCCAGATTCCTCCTGGATTAACAAGGTCTGGCTTACAGTCCCACTCTCCATATACTCCCATGATAATATCGCGCCAGGAAGCCCCCGTCGGTGGGCAATCAACCCGAAGGGCGAGAACGTTATCTTTGGCTTGCAGCAACTCGGGGCGGATTTCCCAAGTCATAGGAGTAAAGTAGCCGTCGTGGCTTCCAAGCAACTCGCCGTTAAGCCAAACGGTGGTTTGATAAAAAGCTCCCCCGATGCACAGGCGAGTTACCGGCCAAGTCAGGGTGGGTTGCCAATCAAAATGAGTACGATAAAAGACGCTACCCTGATGGGTAGCCAGCCTAGGTTCGAGTTGCCAGTGGCCAGGAACAGATAGCAAGAACTCCGGCTCCAGTGCAAAATCAAGCCGGTAAAAGCTATCAGCCACGGCGGTACTGGTCCATGCTTGCCACTGACCGCCAAGATCATGTCTTGGCATGCTCTCACCTCACTTTCTATCGCAATGCCATCAACTTACTGTCAAATGGCGGATAGACTAAACCCTTTTCCGTAATCAAAGCTGTCACCAAGCGGGCCGGTGTAACGTCAAAGGCCGGGTTCCATACTCGGGTAGCCTCTGGTGCTAACGGAACACCACCCACATGAGTGACTTCTCTTGCCTCCCTCTCTTCGATGATAATCTCTTCACCCGACCTAATGCTTAAATCCAAGGTAGACAAGGGGCATGCCACGTAAAAGGGAATCTGATGTTCTTTAGCCAACACCGCCAATGTATATGTGCCAATCTTATTGGCCACATCGCCATTGGCTGCCACGCGGTCTGCCCCCACGATGACCAGATCCACCCCTCCCCGTGCCATCAACCAACCCGCCATACTATCTGTAATCAGCGTTACAGGTATCCCATCCTGCATCAATTCAAAGGTTGTAAGGCGACTACCCTGTAAATAGGGCCGTGTCTCATCGGCAAAGACCTCTACTTTCTTCCCCTGTTCAACGGCGGCTCTAACTACACCCAATGCCGTACCGTACCCGACGGTCGCCAAGGCTCCCGCATTGCAATGGGTAAGTATACGTGCCGCATTCGGTACTAGTTCAGCCCCAAAACGTCCGATGGCTCGGTTCACTTCCACATCTTCCATCGCGATCGCATTGGCTTCCTGCTCCAATCGCACAGCTAACGAGTCCCCCGTCAGGCCAGCACCAGCCCGCAGCATGCGTTCTATAGCCCACGCCAAGTTTACTGCCGTGGGACGTGTGGACCTTAGTTCGGCGGCGGCCTTAACCATGGTCTCTTGACAAATGGCTGGACTCAACTCATGTCGACAACCTTGGGCCGCCAAAACCAGTCCGTAGGCGGCTGAGGCACCAATGGCGGGTGCACCACGTACTATCATGTGCCGAATAGCCCATGCCACATCTTGGTATGTATGGCACTCAACCCATTCAATAGTAGCCGGTAATTTGGTCTGGTCCAACAGCCGTAAACTATGACCAGTCCAGTCGATTGCTTGCATAAATCGTACCATCCTTCCTCATAAGCGCTTACACGTCCCTTACTGTCTTCGCCGTTCGACAGCTACTTCCTTCTCTCCAGCTCAACAAGCAAATGGTCAAGGGATTGCCTCATCTGCAACACCGGCATAAAGAGATCGCCCTTATCTACAATGCGGCTACGGACGTTAGTTATAGTGAAATCTCCAGGGCGCACCTGCATATTCTCTATTTCTGCCCAGCTTAGAGGAACAGACACGGGGGCTTTAGGGCGAGGTCGTACGCCATACACAGTAGCTAGCGTCTTGCCTAGAGCATTTTGTAGGTAGTCCAGATACAGCTTGCCCTCTCTTTTCGCGATGTTCCGCTCTATAGTAGTAATTCGGGGAAGGGCCGCATGCACAGCCTGACACAAGGCCAGGGCCACCAAGCGAACTTGTTCATACGTGTACTTCGGTTGTATTGGCACGTAGACCTGAATGCCTGTGGCACCGGACAGCTTGGGGAAACCCTGCAACCCCCAAATTTCCAACCCTTTTCGCACTGCTAGAGCGGTTTCGCAAATGTGTTGCCAAGTGACTCTTTCCATAGGATCCAGATCTATGACCATAAACGATGGGTAGTGGATCTTGTCAACACTAGAAAGAAAAGGGTGAATCTCAAAGGCCCCCGTATTCACAACCCAGACTAGTGCGGCCACATCATCCACCAAACAATAGTTTATCACTCGACCCGTATCCGACTGCCAGGGAAAAGTCTTTAGCCATTTAGGGGCATATGGCGGCACATTCTTCTGGTAGAAAGACTTCCCCCGCCAACCCTCAGGGAAGCGGGTTAATACGAGAGGCCTATCTTGCAGATGGGGCAATAACCAGGGGGCCACCTCAATATAGTAGTTTATGATATCGCCCTTGCTTATCCCCTCGTCCGGCCACCATAGCTTGTCAAGATTGGAGACTTCAACCTCTCGTTGCCCGATTCTAAGCGTACTCATTACCGTGCCTCCCTTGGGAACAGCTGGCAATGAACTTCCCTAGCTGGCAGAAAGCCCATGAGGACAGGTGCCCGCAACTTCCGATCGGGAGTCCACTCCAGAAATCGTACTTCTACCGCAAGGTGTGGTTCCACCCAGCGAATCTCCCGGTCACCGGTATATATAGGTGGGCGCGTTACAAAGGGGCTCTCCTTCCTCTCCGCCGCCTGCAGAAAAGTGAGCAATCCTTTCCAATCCGCATCGGTTAGACCACTGGCAGCGCGCCCCACGTATACAAGCCCTTCTTCTTCATAAAGACCTAGAAGTAGGGCAGACGGTTGACCATCGTGCAGAGTGTAGCCTCCCACGATACACTGCAAGTAACGCCAATGCTTCACTTTACGCCAATAGGATCCGCTCTTTCCTGGAACATAGGGACTGGACAGACGTTTACAGACAATGCCCTCCCAGCCTAGTTGACCCACTGCTTGAAAGAGCTCTATACCGTGGGAGAAATTTTCTACCAGATGCAGCTGTTGGTTTCCCGACGGCCATGCCTCAGCCAGCTTCGCCTGCCGTTTTTCTAACGGCCAGTTACGAATGTCTTTCCCTTCCCAGTAGAGCAAGTCAAAGATCGCATAAGTAACGGGATACGATTTCATTCCCTCTCTGATAGCCGCCGCTTGTCGCCGCTGGTCCCGCTTTAGAACTAGTTCGAAGCGGGGTTTACCCTCTGCGAGAACTACTAGTTCTCCGTCTACTAGGGTTCCCGCAGGAAAGGCCGACGTCAATTGCGCAATCTCCGGATACTGCGGTGTACGGTCAGCGCCTTTTCGGTTTACCAAATGTACTCCGCCTTCCCACCACAATGTGAGCATTCGTACTCCATCCCATTTCACCTGAAATGCCCATCCCGGGTCATTGAAAGCATATGGCCATAGCATCGGCTCCATAGGACGAAAATCGAAGTTCTCCATTGTCACGCCCCCGTTTGATGCGCCGACCTTTTCTTCTTGTTCTCCTCCACCAGGGCCAAACTGGCCTGTAGGGCCTCCATCAAGTCAATCACCTTACCCGGTTGCTGCCGCTCCGGTACGGCAACTGCCTGTCCTGCTATTTTGGCCTCAATCACTTTCAGCAACTCTTCCCTATACTCATCGGTATACTTTTCTGGCTGAAAAGGACTGGTCAGACTCTCAATCAACTGTGTGGCCATCTGAAGCTCCCTTTCCTGCAATGTGACTTCTTGTTCTGGTAACAGCACTGCCGCTGACCGAATCTCATCGGGATAGAACATAAGGGCTAAGGACAAGCACTCTGGTAGGACCCTTACCGCAGCTAGATGCTGCCGATCGCGCAAAACCACCTTCGCAATCGCTATCTTGCCGGTCTGCTCCATGGCCCTGCGCAGCAACCAATAGGCTTTCTGGCCCGTATCACCCACACCTAAATAATAGGATTTATAGAAGTAGATAGGATCAATTTCCGCTAAATCGACGAAGTCGATTATGTCAATGGAACGAGTCTGAGAGATGGCTAGAGCGTCTAGTTCTTCATCTTCCAAAATCACAAACCGTCCTTTTTCGTACTCATAGGCTTTTACCAGCTCATCGGCCTCCACTTCCTGCTGACAGTTGGGGCAGAACTTGCGGTACTGGATCGGCGTATGACAAGGTTTATGAAGGGCGCGAAAGCGAACATCCTTATCTTGCGTGGCTACAAACATCTTTACAGGTACGTTAACCAGACCAAAACTGATAGAACCATTCCATATACTGCGCATAAGAAAACCACCTCCAGTAGGCCTCTACATGTAGCCTAACCTTGGGTGGTTTCCTTTAGTCTTTCTCAGACCTAACGCTCACAGGGTGCGTCGCATTCTGAGCATTTGCGTTTCCTTGCCTTTAGGGGTGGCTCCTTCTTTAGCTCCTGAACGAACTGCATAAGATCCCTAATCGCCTCTGCCTCTCCTCGGGCAGCCATGGTGATGGCTCCTTCCGAACCATCCACACCGCCAGCAGCCACGACGGCGGCCTCCACACCATATAAGGCGTTAAGGGCCTCAACTTCCGTTATTATTTGCCCGGTACTCACTACAAACATACCACAGGCCATTCCCCAGCGGTGATCTACCCGTTCACGGCCTAGGAAGCTGCTGGCCAAGACCACATCGGGCACCAACTTTTCCATACCAACAGGCATAATGAGGTGGGCCCCACTAGCGGCTAGATAGCCCATAGCCTGTCCTATAGTACCACCTGAACTGGAACCCAGGAGAATGCCTGCATTACCCTGCAAGTCAATGGCATTCGCCCCTTTAACAAAAACGTCATTGGGGCCAAACTCCTTTACAACCTCCGTCCAAGGACGTTCCACTCGTTCTCCTTGCACAAAGACAGCCGGTGTTTGGCGAGTTGCAGGATCAGACGTGCACGCTACGCCGTTCGTGACAATGCCAGCGGTGTAACTGCCCTTATCGATCGAAGTCCCTGTCAGTTCCTCCAAGACATAGGCATTAGTTGTGCCACCAGCCACGATTAAACGCCCGTGGTGCATGGCGTGTTGCACACAAGCCATGCGAGCCACCGCCCGCCCTATCAAACGCTTTGATTGACTGGGCGTTAGAGTAAAAAAGCAAGTTTGCATATCTTCTACCTCCGCGCAATAGCGAAATATGATCACTCCTATTATACCTCTAACGTGGCCACTTAGGTTTAGGCTGTTTCACTAATGCGAGCATCAATCTTCCGCTTTACTCGGCAGAGGGCATTATCAACAGCTTTAGGAGTAGTTGCTAGGGCGGAGGCTATTTCTCGATAGGACTGGTCATTAAGGTATAGCAGGAATACCTTATACTCAAAATCGCTGAGGAGGTAGCGTAAGCTATCACACACGTCGGCCAGCTGTTCCCTTACCTCAAACATCTCGGCTGGATCAGTAATACGCTCGTCGGGCAAGACTTCCAGTAGTTGTCTGTCCGACCCATCAGTATAGATGGGTTTGTCTAGCGAGAGGTAGTAGTTAAGAGGTGCGTGTTTCTGTCGCGACGCTGCTTTAACTGCGGTAATCACTTGGCGGGTGATGCACATTTCGGCAAAGGGACGAAAGCTTGTCCCACGCATGGGTGAAAAGTCCCGCATTGCTTTGTGTAACCCTATGAGGCCTTCCTGCAGGATATCTTCACGGTCAGCACCTGCAATGAAATAGGATTTGGCTTTACTCATGATCAGCGAACGGTACTTGAGCAGCAAGTAGTCTCCTGCAGCGTCGTCGCCGTTCTGCGCTGCTTCCACAAGCTCTTCATCCGTCAATCCTGCATAACGAGCCTGATCTCCCATATCCAATTGCAGCATTACACTTAACCTCCTGCTACCAGTGATTAATTTTGGTAATCCATGAAGATATTAACCAACAAAAATACCATTGTCAATGCAAAATGCTGAAAATTACGCACTGTGGAATACCTATTTTACTGAACTAACATTACTTCGACACTATTCTGTTCAATTCGACACAGAGTCACTTTTTCCCTGTTGCATTAGTGACAAGACCGTGCTATACTAATTGACGCACGCCCGCCTATGCGGACGAACACTTCACAGATAAGGAACTTGACGCTATAATTGTTATCGGGTATAATTCTATTTGTTCGCCGCGGGGCGTAGCGCAGCTTGGCTAGCGCGCCTGCCTTGGGAGCAGGAGGCCGGGGGTTCAAATCCCTCCGCCCCGACCATGGCTATACGTGGCCCCATAGTGAAGTGGTTAACACACCAGCCTTTCACGCTGGCGACGCGGGTTCGAATCCCGCTGGGGTCACCATCCTTGAAAAGAGGCCGACGTAGCTCAATTGGTAGAGCAACTGATTTGTAATCAGTAGGTTGCGGGTTCGAGTCCCATCGTCGGCTCCATATATTGTGGAGGGATACCCAAGTGGCTAAAGGGGGCAGACTGTAAATCTGTTGGCGATGCCTTCGCTGGTTCGAATCCAGCTCCCTCCACCACTCCATTTCGCTGGGGTGTCGCCAAGCGGTAAGGCACAGGACTTTGACTCCTGCATTCGTTGGTTCGAATCCAGCCACCCCAGCCATTTTCTTGGGCCATTAGCTCAGTGGTAGAGCACCCGCCTTTTAAGCGGGGAGTCGTTGGTTCGAGTCCAACATGGCCCACCAGTTTATTTGCGAAGGTGGCGGAATTGGCAGACGCGCTAGACTTAGGATCTAGTACCCACAAGGTGTAGGGGTTCGACTCCCCTCCTTCGCACCAAAAGAGTTCTAAAGCCGGAGCACAACTGCTCCGGCTTTTGTCTTCTTTCCTTTAGATTCTTTGATAGAAAAAGGAATCAAGAATGCGAAAACCATATTCATGGGGACGGAAAATCTGCTCTGTGCTGCCTACAAAGAGGACTCCGCCCATGGTCAGGCTGGCGGCAAACTGGCGATAGAGCCTGTCCTTGATATCATCAGTAAAATAGATTAATACATTACGACAGACGATCAGGTCTATGGCAGACGGGTAGGGATCAGCCAACAGGTTATGTTGGCGGAATTCCACAGTTTGGCGAACATCGGCCGCGATCTCGAAGGTACCGGATCGCTCGACGATATGCTGTTGCCTAAACCGTTGGGGAATCTGAGTAATCTGTGCAATAGGATATACGGCCGCCTGGGCCCTTTGCATAACAACACTATCTATATCGGTTGCTAATATCTTGTAGCGGATGCCGGGGAAAGAGGTTTTCAGCAGCATAGCTAGGGAGTAGGGTTCCTCACCAGTGGAACAGGCGGCACTCCAGATCCGAAGACTGTTGTCGTTCTTCTGCTCTAAGATCTGGGGAAGAATTCTTTGCTCTAGTACTTGCCATCGTTCCACGTTACGAAAGAACTCGGACACATTGATGGTAATCCGATCCATGAATTCATTCAGAGCTTGTCTATCGCTGGCCAGCAGGTTGTAATAGGCTAAGAAGGATTGGTAACCCCTCCGATTCATGAGGCTCTCAATGCGCCTCCTCATCTGCTTCTCTTTGTAACCACTGAGATCCACATTGATAAGCTCTTTTACCTTACCTGTAAACAGGGTATATTCATCGGTGGACATCCAGATGCCTTCTCCCTTCTTCCTTTTCTCATATTTAACAAACAGCAGCCTTCTCCGTTCCCGCTCAGGTCAGATAGGCTGCTGTATTACTCGCATATGATTCTTTTCAGCCTTGGAGAGGTACTAGACGTGCCGCTACATATTAGCGACCTGTTTAGGCGAGTCGAAAATGCCTCGATCAACCTCCGTAGCTGTCATATTTTGAGCCTGAAAGTGTTTGGTGATGTAGTTACATGCGTCCCATGGGTTAACGCGCTCACCACAAGTGAACACGTCAACTGCTGCGTAACCCAGCTCGGGCCAGCTGTGAATGGCCAGATGCGATTCTGAGATTACAACAACACCACTAACGCCCTGAGGGCTAAATTTATGGAATACCACTTCTCTTACTTCGGCCCCAGCCTCTAAGGCTGCATTGACCATGATCTTCTCTATGAGCTGCACATCATTTAGGATGTCAGCAGGGCACCCATAAATCTCAGCCAGAATATGACGGCCCAGTTGATTCATCTAATTCCTCTTCCTCCTTTTTCCAGTTTATCAATGGTGGTCAATTCATTCTAGCAAATTGCTGACGAAAGTCAATCACCTAAGGGCTTACAAAAAATATCGCGCCCATAGCTCTTCGCTACAGACGCGAATACTGCCGCATTTCCGGTGCAACTCTCCAGGAAGTCCCACCAAGCATCCTGACTGTGAGTGACTAACCTGGAGCTTACAGTCAAGAATGCAGATGAAATTGACCAATACCATTGATGTCAATATTGTAGAGTAGAGCTAGGTATATGTCAATAGTTAAGCTTTAAATGGTTAAGCGTCTCCTTTTCTTTTCAGCAGCGTTTGTCTTGCTCCAAGAGCCGGATTACTCCTTCGGGAGCTAACGGTTTGCTGAACAAGTAACCCTGCATAAAGTCACAGTTGTTACTACACAGATATTCCCTTTGAGAAAGGTCCTCCACACCTTCTGCTACCACAAACAGCCCTTGTCGATGGGCCATAGTGATAATGTCCCGGGTGATTGCTTGCTCTGGTTCAATCAAAAGCAGACTATCTATGAAAGACTTGTCGATCTTGATACCATGTATCCGTAATCCTTGGGTACGGCTAAGCGACGAATATCCAGTACCGAAGTCGTCAATGGCAATCTGGATACCAAGGTCTGCCAGGTCGGCTAACTTATCATTTATGGCTCCATACTCATCCATTAGTAATGACTCGGTAATTTCCAGAGTTAGATGTCCAGGTTCCACCCCCACTGCCTGAGTAATAGCAAACACATCCGAGACAAAACTATCTTGCAGTAGCTGTACGAGCGATATGTTTATCGACATCTTAAGGTCTTCATACCCCAGTTTCCTCAGCTCGGCCAGGAACCCACATGCCAACCTTAAGATATGTTGTCCCAATGGGATTATGAGTCCTGTCTGTTCAGCTATCGGAACAAACTCGGCCGGGGAAACATTGCCCAGCTGAGCGCTTCGCATACGTGTCAGCGCTTCCAAACCAACAATTCTATTCTGCCTGAGCTCAACGATGGGCTGATACACCAAGTAAATGCTCTCTGCAATACTGTTACTGTCCACAGCAGCCCCCAGTTCCCTCTCAATGATGTTCTCCCTAAGCAGCTTCTCCTCCATGCTATTGTCGAAGAAGGCATAGCCCTCATTATCGCTTTCTCGGGTACTACTGGCGGCGATGGTAGCCCGTCTTATAATGGTATTAGCATCCAGTTCCTTGTGATCTATTTCCACAATGCCAACTGCCACCCCTTTACGTTTTGCCTGTAGGGGTTGGCGTAGACGGTCGATTACCTGTTGACCCAGAGCCACCAAATCTTGCCTTTCGTTATAGTCTTCCACGTATAGCAGAAAGCGGGCCGCCCCTAAGTGAAAAACATGCTGCACCGGGTCTTCAACCTGTAGCAGACTGGCGGCGCATTCCTTTAGTATCATCTCGCTATACTGATACCCAACAGCCATACTTAATAGATCAAGGTTGCAGTCGACGAGTAGGCAAGCTTTCTTACCATTTCCGTTGCCGTTAGGTGATCTGACAAAAAGCTCCTCGAAGTAGGTCTTGTTTGGAAGGCCAGTGACTGCATCGTAATATGAGTAGCGTATCAGGGTTTCATTTTTCTTCCGGTTTGCTGACAGCACGCCCATTAACAAGCCGAAGATAACCACCAGGGTTGTTATGCCAATGAGACGAACCCTGCTAAGCAAGAGCTTGGTATCTGCCAAGCGATGGTTTATCGAAAGGGTACCTAGTCTGCTTCCGTCAGCCCAGATGGGCAGCATTACCTGGTAATAGGGCTCACCAGCACTATATATTTCCGAAGCGAACTCCCGGTTAGCTTGAAGAGCGGCCTTTGCCTCGCTGCTAATAATGAATTCCCCTTCATGGCCATGAAAAGCAATGGGCTCAAAGTTGTTGTCATAGAAGACAGCGCACTTGATAAAGGGGTCGCTGGTGATCTCGGCCAATAGGTGTTCTACCTCAAACCTGCCTAGGAACTCATGAATCCTTTCGGCAAGTACGCCCAGTTGCAGAAAACGACTCGTGTCATCTAGGCGCCAATAGGCGTATTTAAGATAACGCTCCGATTCGCTGTCCTTTCTGATTTCGTCTACATGGCTCTTTTTTCCACTGTACATGAAGCTGTGCACCGGATGCCCTTCTTCTGCCCGCCAGCCTAAATAGAGACCAGTATTGGAATAGACTATCTCGCCGACCCCATTGTAGACATAGATCTCATCCACCTGCATGATGCTAGCAATCTCCGCCAGTAGCTGATTGCTGTATTGCCCATCATAGCGGGCCACAATCTGGGCAGTGGTCATCAGCTTGTCCTCCAGCAGATCGTCAATTATGTTTGCCGCCTCCGCCGCAGCCGCTAAACTCTGGGCATAGCTGTTGGCGATACGGCGAGTTTCATCTGCCGCCTGTTCATTATAGAAGTCTTGGGCGGAAGTAATAACTAAGTAACCAGCAGCAACAAACAGGGCGATAATTGGCAGCATTATCAATAAATACTCTCTCAGGGCAGCGCTTTTCGCTTTGACTGGCACATTCTCTCCCTCCACCAGATCCTTGTAACAGGACCATTTCTACAAAATTGCAATTACTCCTGCTACTTGGCCTCCAGTGCGCCTCCTTTGCTTACCGCCATCATTTTCTTCTCAATTTTACAAAAGGTTCTATGACCAGCTACAATTGATCAAGCTAGCTTGCAGATTAGCGTTGGCTGTAGTATAATGAGTGAGCGACGGGCTGTGGCGCAGTTTGGCTAGCGCGCTTGCTTGGGGTGCAAGAGGTCGCAGGTTCAAGTCCTGTCAGCCCGACCATTCTCGAAATGTAACAACCGTCTTGTTGAGCAAGACGGTTGTTTGTTTTTGTGAAACGCAGAAATCCATTCTGGCGCACCAGAATGGATTTCTAAGCCAAGCGGTCTGCTAGAGAATGATAGCTATTAAGCCACCACTGCCTTCATTGACAATCTTCTCCAGTGTTTCTCGCAGCTTTTCTTGTGCATTGTCTGGCATACGCAACAGCTTGTTCTGAATGCCTTCGCGTACCAGGTTATGTAGTGATTTGCCGAAGATGTTGGTCTCCCAGAGTTTTTCTGGATTGGCTTCGAACTCTTCCAGCAGGTACTTGACCAGTTCTTCGCTCTGCTTTTCCGTACCGATTATGGGTGCAACCTCCGATTCCACGTTCACGCGGATGAGATGGTAAGCAGGAGCTGTGGCGCGTAATCGCACACCAAAGCGGTTTCCTTGCCGAATAATCTCCGGTTCATCCAGATCCATTTCTTCAAGGCTAGGCGGCACAATACCATAACCGGTGTTACGGGCGTCTCGTACCGCATCTTTGATCTTATCGTACTCCCGTTTCGCTTGTGCATATTCCCGCATTAAGGTTAGTAGTTTGTCGCGGCCACGGATCTCCACCTTCGCGGCCTCGCTCAATGCCTCCCAATAGAGGTAATCGGGTACGTTGACTGAAATGGCAGCCGAACCGGTGCCCAATTCCATAGTCTCTAGCACCACTTCCGACACCGCATCGCACTGACTGAGCACTTCGATCAGATTGTCGATCTCTCTTAACTTCTTGACTTGCGCAGCCCCTTCCTTAACCGCATCCTCTAGTTTGCGCCGCAGCCAGTGCTTGTTATCCAACACGTTTACCCAAGGTGGCAGATTGACGGCGACCTCCCGCACAGGGAACTCATAGAGCAACTCCCTTAGAATACCTTGAATATCTGTCGGATTTAGTCGGGCAGCGTCAATGGGCACTACGGCAGTTTGGTATTTTTCCTCCAGCTCAGCCCGGAGCTCCATGGTCTCAGGAGCAAAGGGATCGGCACTGTTCAGAAGCACCAGATACGGCTTACCCAGGTTCTTAAGTTCTGCTATCACCCGCTCCTCTGCATTCACGTAAGCCGAGCGAGGCAGATCGGTGATGGTTCCATCGGTGGTTACCACTAGGCCGATAGTGGAGTGGTCGGCAATGACTTTTTGCGTGCCAATTTCTGCGGCTTCCTCAAAGGGAATCGGGTCTTCGAACCAAGGAGTCAAGACCATACGGGGCCCAGCTTCATCGCTGTAGCCAAGGGCGCCCTCCACCGCATAACCCACACAATCGACCATCCTCACCCGCAACTTGATGTTATCGATGGTGATTTCGACGCCTTCATCGGGGATGAACTTGGGTTCGGTCGTCATGATGGTTCGCCCTGCTCCACTCTGGGGTAGGGCATCTTTGGTACGTTCTTTGTCATGCACATCGGTGATGTTCGGCAAAACCATAAGCTCCATAAATCTTTTGATGAAAGTGGACTTGCCGGTGCGTACCGGGCCCACTATACCGAGATAGATATCGCCATCGGTACGCTTAGCTATGTCCTGAAGTAGGTCAAACTTCTCCAAAGGTTTCCCCTCCCTTTCTGCCTGAGACGTCGATCGATACCGATCTCTCGACCCGCCCGGCATTTCCACTCAGTTTTACTTAGCTTTAGCAGCTAGCTTGTTTGCTCAAAACCTACGGCACAGCTTGGCTAGTACATATATATGAAGACGTCTAAACGATATGCCTGCCGCGGACAAAATTAAAAGCACCTCACTCAAGGTGAAGTGCTCTCGGACTAGTCTCTACGTGTAATGAAATCTAGATCCTCATACTCGTGTTTCCTAACTCTGTTCATCATCTCTACTAATGTGGCCCGTGGATCGCGTCCGGCGAACAAGACTCGGTACAGGGCTTCAGTGAGCGGCATTTCGACTCCCATCTTCTTGGAGATCTTATAGGTCGCCTCCGTGGCAAAAGCTCCCTCAATAACCATGTGGGTTCCCCCAGCAACCTCCTGCAGCGTCTGTCCTTGTCCAATCTTAAAGCCTGCATTCCAATTACGGCTGTGCCTGCTTGTACATGTGGCGATCAGATCACCAATTCCTGAGAGCCCTGCAAAGGTACGGGGATCAGCACCCATTCGCACTCCCAGGCGCACCATTTCACCCAAACCGCGGGTAATGAGCATAGCTTTTGTATTGTCCCCAAAACCCATCCCATCGGCAACTCCTGCCGCCAAGGCTATGATGTTCTTCAACGCCCCCCCTAACTCAACCCCCACCATGTCATGGTTGGTATAAACACGGAAATTAGGCGTAAAGAAGGCATCTTGCAGTCGCATAGCGGCGTCAAGGTCACTACTGCTAATAACACTGGCCGACGGCATATCTTGTCCCACCTCTTCCGCATGGTTGGGACCCGATAGAACCGCCACAGTGCGGGCGTTGGGACCAATCTCTTCCTTGATCACTTCCGAAAGACGCTGAAGAGTTGTAGGCTCAAATCCTTTAGCTGTATTAACAATGTCGACTGGTTCATCCAATAGTGGTGCTACCTTTCGCAGAACTTCCCGCAAGTGAGCCGAAGGTATGGCAAAGACCAGTAGCTCCTTTTCTCGAATGGCCTCTGCCAACGAAGAAGTAGCTATCACATGGGTGGGAATCTGGACTCCCGGCAGATATTTGCGGTTCTCCCGTTGCTGGTTGATGGCTTGAGCCAAGTCTTCCCCTCGGCTCCAAAGGGTGACCGAACTAAAGTTGTGGCTTAAAACGCGAGCGGCCAAGGCCGTTCCCCAACTTCCAGCGCCAATCACCGCCGCCGTTTTGGTGGCCATCTATCTTCCTCCTCTCAATCATCCCGTCGCTTGCGTATGTAGAAACGGATGGGGGTACCTATAAAACCCATCGCTTTACGCAGAGTGTTTTCCAAGAAGCGCTGATAGGAAAAGTGCATCAGCTCAGGTTCGTTTACAAAGAAGACAAAGGTAGGCGGTTCTACTCCCGACTGGGTGGCATAATAGATGCGCAACCTTCTCCCCTTGTCGGTAGGCGTTGGAGTCACCATAGTAGCCTGCAGAATCAGCTCGTTTAGAGCATTGGTACTAATACGCAGTTGACGCTGCTCCTTCACCTGTTTTACCAAATCAAAGACCCGGTGCACTCTCTGGCCCGTCTTGGCAGACAAGAAGATGATAGGGGCATAATGAAGGAAAGCCAGTTCTTTGCGAAGCTCTTCTGTATACTGGTTGGCAGTTTTATCGTCCTTTTCGATGAGGTCCCACTTATTAACGACCAGTATAATGCCCTTCCCCCGGTTATGAGCGAAACCAGCTATTTTCTTGTCTTGTTCAGTTACGCCTTCCGTCGCATCGATCACCATGAGAGCGATGTCGGACCGTTCGATAGCCCGCAAAGAACGCAGGCCACTGAAGCGTTCGATCTCCTCCTCTACTTTGCTACGGCGCCTCAAGCCAGCTGTGTCCACTAGTACGTAGTTGTCTTTGCCCACAGTTATAGGTGTATCCACAGCGTCTCTGGTGGTCCCAGGTATATCGCTGACGATGACTCGCTCCTGCCCCAACAATGCATTGACCAAAGATGACTTGCCCGTATTTGGTTTGCCGATTACAGCCACCCTGGTGACGTCTTCCGCTTCTTCATCCTTATCCTTGTTTGGTAAGAACTCAACAATTAAATCCAGCAGGTCTCCAATACCAAGTCCATTGGCTGCCGAGACACTGATGACATGGGGTAGGCCCAATTGGTAAAACTCTGCCATGTGGACCTCATAATTGGGGTGGTCAATCTTGTTTACCACTACTATCAGTGGCTTCTGGGTACCCCGCAGTACTTGTGCTACATCTTCATCTACAGCCGTTAAGCCTTGCCGCCCGTCAACCACAAAGAGGATCACATCAGCCTCACGAATAGCGATTTCCGCCTGTTTGCGCACGTAAATCGCCATTTCATTGCTGGCACTTAGCTCAATACCACCTGTATCTACTAGGGTAAACTCATGGTTAAGCCAGTGAACATCCGCATAGAGACGGTCACGAGTGACGCCAGGCACGTCTTCCACGATAGCCAAACGTCTACCTACCAGATAATTAAACAGCGTAGACTTACCTACATTTGGTCTGCCAACCACAGCTACGATTGACATAGCTTATGCCTCCTCCCCTAACGTATTGGTGATTAAGGCTCGTCCCGTAGTTGGTGTAGCTATTATGGTTGCCTGCGGCAACGCGCGCTGCAAATCTGCAAGCCTATACCCATCTATGAAATCGGATTCTGCTGGTCGTAAAGCTACTTCAGGGATCAATACAAATGCCCCTCGCAGATCTAACGCCCTCAGACTGGTGAGAATATCATGTCCGCTCAGGAGACCTGCTACTGTCACCGACTCGCCTAAGAAGTAGTTCGGTACTGCACAGACATCAACCCACAATCCTTCGATGCTATTCAGCTCCACAGCTATGCTACCCAGTACGGGAGCTGCTAGAGTACCTGTTACCCAAACTACCCGTCTACTTTCAGCTAGACGCTTTGGTAACCTTCTAAGTAGCGGTCTTACATCGTCTAAGAGTAGCCGAGTAAGCCCAATACCATTCTCTATCTGGGGGAAATCGTCATAGTAGTCTCGTCTGGGCACTTGGCTGCTGGACATCAAAAAGAACTCATCGGCCAAGTAAACGAAGGAAACGCCCAACTTACGCTTTGCTTCGCGCGAGAGGGGCATTAAGGCATCAATAACGGCACGAGCTTCTACCCCCGTTGCGCGACGCAATAGAGGCAAATTCTCCCGATGAGCTGTCAAACCCACGGGTACAACTGCCACCGATTGTACTGCTGGCCACAGTGATAAGAGGTCTTGAATTGTATGCTGCAGCTCTTCCCCATCATTGATCCCCGGCACCAATACAATCTGGCAGTGCATTTCGATATGATGATCCGCCAAAATACGCAGCTGCTCAAGTATGCGGCCCGCTTGAGGATTGCGCATCAGCTTCTGCCTTAACGCCCCATTGGTAGTGTGCACCGAAATATAAAGAGGGCTAGGCCTCTTAGCCAACAATCGTTCCCAGTCGCCGCTGGACAAGTTCGTCAGAGTGATAAAACTCCCATGAAAAGCCGACAAACGGTAGTCGTCATCCTTGACGCAGAGACTAGGGCGTACACCAGACGGCAGTTGTGCGACGAAACAGAACAAGCAGTTGTTCTTGCATCTGAGTATGGGCTTGATGGTTGGATGTTCAAACACTAGCCCAATATCCTCGCCGTATTCCTTATCTATTTCCACTTCCCAAGGTTCATTGGCATCATCTAGCAGGGACAAGCTTAAATGGTCATTGGCCATCGCCCATCTATAATCCAAGATGTCTATTAATGTCTCTCCGTTTAAAGCAATCAAACGAAAACCCGGCTTGATGCCAATTTCGGCTGCTATTGAGCCGGGAACAACTTCTATTATCTTAGCCACCAAAGCTGGAACCTCCTTGCCCCATAATCAAGAGGCCAGTTAAGCAATAAAACGCTCAACTGGCAATGGTTACTGGGGATGGCAACTATGTCAATTATCCTATAAGGGCGGTTTCCAGTCAAGAAATGTACCGTCTTGGGCCAGGGAGCGGCGCACCTTCGCTACGAGCCTTACGTAGTTGGTATAACTTCTGGCAATACCCCAGGCAGCCAACGGTCTCCCGAAACGAACAAGTCCCAGACTACGAGAAGAGAAGCCACCGATCCGCGTGGTTAGATTTACACAGGGCAAGCAGTTAACTAGTCGGTATTCGTCGCTTCTTACACCCACCAGCTGCAAAGCCATATCAACAACATGCTTAATCCTGTTGTGCCCTCCTCCTAGAGGCAACGTGTATATCTCATTGCCAGCCTCATCTAGGCCCATGAAAAACAGCCGACCAAGGTCCGCATTGGTGGCAGTATCAAATCTTGGGGCAGCAAGGATCTCCTGCGGAGACGCAATGCGGTCCGTTGGCAGATGACCCAGATGGATGGCAGCCGCTGTTACTGAGGAGTGGGCACCACCCCAACAGAAGTAAATTACTCTCAGTCTTAGCCCCCCCTATCTTCTCACTCCATCCCAAATGCGTTGAGCTAAGGGAATCGCCAGCGTTGTTGGCATTAGTCCGCGGCCCAATAACCAGAGTCCCCAGCCGACGAGCCCTCCATCTTCATCCTGTGGATAGAACACAACTTCCACCTCGGGGCGAAAACAAGAAACCACATTACTGATGGATTTTTGTAGTACAAGCGGTCTATTTCCATCAGCCACCGCTAATACGGCTTCGCTGGCAGCAAAGAAGGCGCATGGTCTCTTTCTTAAAGCTGGTAACCTTCGCAGGTTAGCCAACAGTTCACCCTCACCAGCAGGTCCGTAAGAGTAATAGAGGGCAGCTGCCAAAGCAGCCGCCCCGTTACGGCTATGAAATACCGACAGTCGCTTCACACTTATGCCTCATCCCCGCCTCCATCTCCGCGACGACGTGAACCAAGCAGATCGCCGAACTCGCGGGCGGTAAAGATGCGCACCTTGCTTCTTAACTCCTGCCAACTTCCCGTGCTGAGGAACAAGTAAATTGCTGCTCCTAGCACCACAAAGCCCACAAGCCAAAAGGCAGTACGGGTGCCCACTTGACTCTCGCGCTGCTGTCCAGCTCTACTGCTAGCGGTACTGGCGGACAAGTAGCGAGCGTAGGATTGAGCAAACAGACTAGCACTCTTCTCTGCCCCTTCGCGGCTATTCTTATGGGTCCCTACTTCCACCAGCAGATTGCGCGGACTTAAGTCTTGATTGTAACCACTACGGGCAAAAAAGATCCCCTTTACTAAGCCTGGGTATTCCTTGTCGGTGGCAGCCTTTATTTCTTGGGCGAACTGTTTGTTGGCCGACATGTTGGGGTTTTGCCTTCCAACCACTAGTTGCACCAATACCATCTTCTCGCCGTTGACTTCCCCTGTGTACTGACTTGGTGGTACCGCATCTCGGTGCACGTCAAGCACCGCGTCGGCCTTCTGCAGCAGCTCTTGCGCGGTTCGCCGCGACCTCTTATAGGCAGCCGTATCATGAGGATCGTGGCGGGCTAGACTGTGGACCACTTTCACCCCCGCTCTCTTTAATCCCTCCGCCAGCGCACTACCCACCTGATAGATACCGCCATTACCCCGGATGCTGCTAGTCCCGTCCGAAGGAATGTAGGATTCATCACTGTGGGTATGGTAAAGCCCAACTGTCACGTCTTTCTTGCCAGCTACTCTACCTGCAAGCATATCTGCCACAATATCAGCGAAGTCAGTGCGTAAGTCCTCCAACCCCACTTGCCTGACAAAACGGGCATAGGCCTTTTCTTCACTCTCAACCCGCACCACCTGATACAGACGGTCATCGGCGGTCTGGTATTCGTCGCCCACTGTAACGTACCGGCCAGTAACAAAAATCACTTGCGAGGGATCTGCCTCATCGTAAACAGTGCAGTACTTGTCATCGCTAAACTCATCCAGCTCTTCTTCCCAGCTCCAGATTGTATTACTGGGAATTGATAGCAATGCTATAACTAGAAGAATCAACGCTATACCCTTTACTTTACTCATTTCTCTCCCCCGTCCCTTTTGGTTGGAGTAGTCTCTACCAAGCGCAATCTCCTCGCCGAAGACTGCTTGGCATGCCCTCCCGCCATCCTCTCTCGGGTCTCGCCAATGATTTCGGATAAACCGACAGCCAACAGACCAGATAGTACCAGGGTATCAAAAATGCCTGCTCCACCAATCGTGGTAGAACCGGCTTGTTGATGATAGCTAACCTGAAAAGCGTAGATCAGGTCATTGAGGGCAATAGACAGAATACCGGCAATGAAAGATGCTCGACGCGATCGCCCTAACAGATAGGCCGTCAAGCCAGCTATTATGGCAAAGGCGTAAGTGGGATCAATTAGGATAGAGTCGGGTTCCGATGGCATATAAATGGTGGCTGCGTACACTAAGATGCTAGCTATTAATGTAGCCCACAAGGCACGCCACCGCTCCGAACTCTCATCAGCCGTTAACCAGAGATATAGAGCAAAGCCAATAGGAACCAAGCCGCCTCCCACATTAAGAGCCAAGCGATTACCCAGCGGAATATTGGGTATGTAGGTGCCCAACAACATAGCTCCAATGAACAAAAGCGCTGCCCTGTCAGTAAGACGCATGCGGTCTAATAGGCGTTGGGCCACGCCGAAGTAGACTAAGATGGCAGCAACTATCAGAATTATGGTGCCGAGAGGAAGTCTCATCGCCAACACTCCTTTTTGATAGCTAGCATTCTTAGTCTTTCCCCCTGAAGTTGAGCTTATGAAGGCAAAAACAAAAGCGCAGAGTTTAGTCTCTGCGCTTTAACATCTGCATAACCAAAACTAGTTGTTTTCCGGCTCTTTCTTATCCTGTTGTTCAAAGAGGTCGCCGAAAACGTCTCCCAAAGTCACGCTACCTTCTTCATGATAGCTCTGGCTGCGGCCGCCACCCCGTGGGCGTCGTTCTGAACGTTCACCGCCACTCGCTTGCCTTTCCTCGCGTGGAGCTTGCGGATCCCGCATACTCAGCGAAACCCGACGTTCTCCAGGATTGATGCTGAGAATGCGAACTTGAACTTCATCTCCAGCATTAACTACATCCTCGGTACGCTCCACCCTCTCGTTGGACAGTTGCGAAATGTGCACCAAGCCCTCTACTCCTGGCATAATCTCGACAAAGGCGCCGAAAGAAACGGTGCGCACAACCTTACCAGGAACCGTATCGCCTGCCTTATACTGCTCGGCAACTACAGTCCAAGGATCAGGCTGAGCTTGTTTTATGCTCAACGAGATGCGTTCCTTCTCCCGGTCTAGCCCTAGTATTTTTACCTTAACTTTATCGCCTTCTGCCAGCACATCACCCGGATGATTGACGCGTCCCCAAGAAATCTCGGACACATGTACTAAACCATCAACACCACCCACATCAACGAAGGCGCCAAAGTCGGTTAAGCGTTGGACCGTACCCTCAATGATTTGGCCTTCCTCCAGGCGAGCCCAAGTGGCGTCCTTCCGGGCAACCTCCTGCTCCTCAAGAGCCGCTTTACGAGAAACCACCAAACGGCGGCGGTTATTCTCCATTTCGATAATCTTTACGTCCACTTCTTGACCCACATAGACATTCAGGTCAGGAACGAAACGCTTATCAACAAGGGAAGCCGGTAAGAAAGCACGCAAGTTAAACAGATTGACGATGAGACCGCCCTTTACCACCTCGGTGACCTGGCCGGTAACGATCTTATTGTCTGCAAAGGCCTGCTCGGCCAGCCTCCAGCCTTCTTCCGCATCGGCGCGGCGTTTGGAAAGAACTACATTGCCTTCGCGGTTTTCTAAGCGGAGGACAACAGCCTTTATGACATCGCCCTCCTTGACCACGTCGGAGGGTTGAACGTTCGGCAAGTTGCTTAGCTCGTTGGCCTGGATAACGCCATTCGACTTATAGCGAATATCCACAAAGACTTCGCTATCAGTAACACGCACGACCGTTCCCTCAACAGTCTGACCGGTGCGGAGAGTTATCATTTCCCCTGCTGCTTCGGCCATATTGGTAGCCTCTTGCTTCTCGCCCTCAGCCACGGTTACTTCTGCCGAAGTTGCCTCATTCGCTGGCTGCTCCAGTGTGCTCTCTTCCATTACTTCGTTGTTCTTGTTCTCCATGTTCTCCACAGTAGTGACGACCTCCTTTATTATCCAATCCGGTGTTGAAGCTCCCGCTGTGATTCCGACCAGCGAACCTGGTTTGAACCAGGAAGGATCTAGGTCTGCGGCAGTTTCAACATGGTGAGTAGGCGTTCCTATCTCAGAACATAATTGTACCAGATTTCGCGTGTTAGCACTATTATGTCCGCCCACTACAACCATTATATCTACTTGCTTTGAGAGTTCCAGTGCCGCTTGCTGTCTTTCTTTCGTTGCATGACAAATGGTATAACCTATCTCTAAATTAGGTACACGCTTATGTAACTCCTGCAATACGGCTTCCCAAACATGTAGTTTGGTGGTTGTTTGCGCTACTATAGCCACTCGCTCTGATAATGGCAGAGTAGCTATCTCCTCGGGATTGGCAATCACCAAAGCCGAGCCACGGGCCCAGGCTTGAGCCGCTTGAACTTCTGGATGGTTGGCATCTCCCACAATCAACAACTGGTAACCTTGCTGCACAAACTCAGCAGCTTTGCTCAGCAGCCTCTTGACATGGGGACAGGTGGCATCGATAATCCTCAACTGCTTCACCCGCGCTGCTGCGTAGATCTCAGGTGCTGCCCCATGAGCTCGAATGAGCAAAACAGCTCCATTGGGGACCAAGTTGATATCATGGACCACAGTAAGCCCCATTGGCTCCAGTCGCTGCATTTCCTGTGGATTATGCACTAAAGGCCCTAGCGCGTAGAGTGGCTCTTCAGCCAGAGTTTCTTCTGCTAGCGCAATAGCTCGCTTCACTCCAAAGCAAAACCCGCTGGCATCAGCAATCCTCACTTCCATCAGCAGTCACTTCCCCCTTACATTCGACAAGTAGGGCGGCGATCCTCTGCATAATCAGCTCGGTACCTTGAGCCCTTTCTTCGGGCGTAGGTTTGCCAGCCACTGCACATTCGATGTAGAACGGCTCACCTACATTAACACAAAACACACTACCAATCCGGTAGCGACCGTGTAAAGCTACCGGCAGTATAGGCACCTGAGCACGAGCAGCCAACAAGGCAGTACCTTCAAAGGCGGCCTGCATTTCACCGGTCTTACTACGAGTACCTTCGGGGAAAATGCCCAGCACTTGGCCTCGAGCCAACAGTCTTAACGCCTGCCTTATAGCTTGGATGTCTGCTTTCCCTCTCTTGACAGGAAAGGAACCCACCTTCTTCACAAACCATCCTAGGATCGGTGAGTGCATAACTCCTTCCTTGGCCATGAAACTTACATGCTGTGGCACAACGATAGCCAGCATCACCGGGTCAAGAGCATGAATGTGATTTGCGGCTATAATAAAAGGGCCATCTTTAGGTATGTTCTCTAGTCCCTGCGGGCGAAAAACCACAAGGCGAGGGACTAACCAGGCCAGTATCTTCCGCAAGACACGATAAAGGCGCATATTTACTCCCCCTCACCGAAGCAAACCCGTTTGGCATGCCCAATGACTAGATCTACAACCTGCGATAAAGATAGCCCAGTGGTATCAATTATGATCGCATCCTCCGCGATGCTCAGTGGCGAATGCTCACGCGATGAATCCTTATGATCTCTCTCCGCCAGCGAACGCATCATTTGCGGTAACAGACTCAAGTCTTGGCCAAGCTCTCTCAACCTTCTCTCGGCTCGTTCTTCTAGGCTGGCGGTGAGAAAGATCTTCAATGGTGCGTTAGGCATGACCGCCGTTCCTATATCCCGACCATCCATAACAACCCCATTTCCGTTTCCCAAAGCCCTTTGCTTCTGACGCATTTCCTTTCGCACCTGTTCATAGCTGGCAACCAAAGAAACCTGTTGAGTAACTTCCGCTGAGCGGATAGCCGCTGGTAACGGCTTTCCGTCCATGTACAACTCCAGTATGCCATTCTCGCTATCCCAATGGAAGTCGGTTGCAGCCGCCAAACTGCTTAGTGCGTCTACGTCAGTCAGTGGCACCCCCATTTGCAGAGCTTTCCAAGTAATAGCCCGGTACATGGCCCCTGTATCTAAATAGACTAAACCAAGGGCTTGTGCCACCGCGCGTGCTACAGAACTCTTACCAGCGCCAGCCGGCCCGTCGATAGCAATATTCAGTTGGCACGGTAGCAAAGTTCATTCCTCCAATAAGGCAAGTAGTAACTATGCGTGGAACCTGCACAGTATCAAACCTATTATACCACAAGCTGTCAACGTCAAAAGGACAAAAACTAGCGACACACCAGATCGGGCCTAAGCTTCTTTGCCTCCCCTAAGTACACGTGTCGCACCTTCGTAAGTGCGTGGGGCCGATCAATAAACATCAATACCCTAATCGTTCTGGGCAAAGCACCTGGTACATCAATCTCCACCGCGTCCAATAAGGCCGCCTCAGTTAAGCCTAGTGTTCGAGCTGCCGCGGCTGGAAAGGCTGCATTAAGATCAGGTGTGGCAGTGAAGATTATGCTTATTATCTCTCCTAGTTCAATCTGGTTTGCTGCCAACATTTCTTTCAGCAAAAACTCAGTACGTCTCAGTATCTCTTCCTTTTCGTTTCTATCAACGGTAATGGCTCCCCTAATTGCCTGCACTTAACACCGCTCCTTGTTCGGCTTCCTTGAGCAATGCTTCTAGATACAATGCCAAGTTTTCTGCTTTGCTCAACACATCATGCCAACCAACCGTATTCGTCCATTCATCCATAAAGAGGAATAGGGGCATCTGCTCTCCATCAGCCCAAAATACCTTCTCTATAGCAGGCCGAAGTACCTCTGGTGCTATAATGACCTGCGGGTCAAGCACGGTTAAGTCTTCTGGTTGCACCACCGTATACTTGTTCAGTACGGCTCCCACATTTACAACACCTACAAGTTGAAGCAGATCATCCTCAAGGGTATTCCTGCCTGCAACAGTAAACTGCGAATCAGTTAACCAAATCACCCGCTTGCCGACAGCGGCCCGGCTCTTCGTCTGCACGGCGAACTCCGACAGCTCCTTCTCTAGCAAGCGTACAGTTTGCGCCGCCTGTTGCCTAGCAGTCAGTAAGTCAGCCAACTTTTCAGGCCAGTCCAAAAGGCTACTTAGACGATCTAAGCGCACCATAATAGCCGCATAGCCATAGGTGCGTAACTCATGGACCAACACTTCCTGCTCAGCACCGCAGATAATCAAATCAGGCCGGGTGGCTGCCAGCTGCAAAACCGTAATCTCACCCACCGATCCTAAATCCTCAGCTGTAGAGAAAAGGTGCTTAAGCTCACTTGATGTGGCAACAATCAGATTTTCCCTTTGCCACTGTTGCATCAAGCGAGCCACCGCCGACTCCAATACTACGATCCGTTGTGGGACCTGAAAGCATTGGGTGAGATCGTTAGAGTCATCGTTCACTGTTAATACCTGAGGTTCTTTTTGATACCCTACAGCAACTACAGCCACCGTTGTTAAAGTGAAAACTAGAGCTAGGCCACTCAGCAAAACTCGCTTCCACATATGCATCACTTCTAATGACGAGGATTAGCCTGCACTATCTTCAAGGCATTAAGTACGGCAAACAAAGTATCAACCTTAAACTGTTGATCAAGGGCCGCGGAGCGTACGTATGCTTCCCCCTGATCACATACTACATAACGCGACGGGAGCCTGTTTAGAGCTAACGCCATTATGTCTAGCTGGCAACGCTCGCAGGTGCAGACGCCTTCTACTCCGTATTTGTCCTGCTGCTCCAAAATTTCCGCCAAACTAGACCTTACGACTAGTTCCATAGCATTTCTCATCTGCATGGGTAAGCCTCTCTTTCCTCTGTTCTCCTGCTTGCCGTCTAAGTTCTTGTACTTCAGCCTGTGTCAAGTGGCGCCACTGTCCCACAGGCAAATCCCCTATCTCTATGCCCCCAAAAGCTACTCTCCGCAGGCTCAACACTGGATGTCCAATGGCCGCACACATTCGCTTCACTTGGCGCTTTCGCCCCTCATGAATAGAAACCGCTAACCAAGTGCCCAACTTGTCTTTTCGCAACAGAGCAACTTGAGCAGGGGCCGTAGGCCCGTCATCCAACATAATGCCTTTAGCCATTTGGGCCAACTGTTGCCCAGTTGGATGCCCCTGTACTAAGGCATGATAGGTCTTAACAACCCCAAATCGCGGATGGGTAAGGGCATAAGCAAAATCCCCGTCATTGGTCAAAAGCAATAGGCCTTCCGTGTCCATGTCCAGTCTACCAACTGGAAAAACCCGTACTGGCAAGTCGGGTAGTATGTCCAAGATGGTGGTGCGTCCCTGGGGATCTTTGACAGTAGTCACCACACCTTTGGGTTTATTCACCATAAGGTAAATCTTTTCCTGCCTAGGAACAACCCTTTTCCCTCTCCAGATAACAACGTCCTGCGTCGGGTCTATTTTACATCCCAGATCAGCCACTCTACCATTGACAAGAATCTCCCCCTGGCGTATCAACTCCTCAGCCTGCCGGCGGGAAGCCACTCCAGCCCGGGCCAAATACTTCTGTAAACGCTCTAGCATCTTACCCCCCCTTCCTGGGCCACATAAAGAAGGCGGGCCGCTGCCCGCCATTTCTCCAACTTTACCTACTTTACTCTACTTCAACAATCATTTCAACTTCCACTGCCACACCCAGCGGCAAACTGGCCATACCCACGGCAGCGCGGGCATGCTTGCCATTCTCACCGAAGATCTCCTGCATCAGTTCAGATGCACCGTTGATCACTTTCGGGTGATCAGTAAACTCGGCAGTTGCAGCCACGTAACCGGTAACTTTTACAATACGTACTACCCGATCTAGACTACCAACTAAGCTTTTTACGGCGCCTAGACAGTTAAGGGCGCACAAACGGGCAGCCCGATAACCATCTTCCACAGTTAAGTCCTTACCTAGTATACCCTTGACCAACTCCCCATTTTCACTGGGTAATTGCCCGGAGACAAAGACCAGGTTCCCGCTTCGTATCGCAGGTATGTAGGCAGCTGCAGGCTTGGCCGCTGGCGGTATTGTTATACCTAGTTCCTTGATTCTAGCTTCAACTGACATAAAGGTCCCTCCCTTATACTGATGTCACTGCACTTATTCTGCCCCACTCTCCTGTTTTCCTGCCGCTCAGCCTATGAGGTATTTGCAAAGCAACAGAGAGGCCAGCATGGCCGCAGCGTCTGCTAGTAGCCCGGCTAGCAAGGAATGGCGGATGTTCTTAATACCAACTGCTCCAAAGTAGACGGTAAGGATAAACAGAGTAGTGTCGGTGCTTCCCTGCATGGTGGACGCTACTAAGCCGACAAAAGAATCGGGTCCATGACGCTTAAGTATATCCGCGGTAACAGCTAGAGCGCCGCTGTTGCTCATGGGACGCAATAGGGCCAAAGGTAAAGTCTCGGCCGGCCAACCTATGCGGCTCAGCAACGGGTTCATTAGTCTACTTAAGGCATCCAATGCTCCAGAGGCGCTTAGAACCTCGATAGCTATTAGCATGGAAACCAAATAGGGGAGCAACCTGATGGTCACCTCCAACCCTTCTTTGGAGCCCGTAATAAACTCATCGAAGACTGGCACCTTTCTCAGCCAGCCAGTCAGTAGCACAGCTGCCACAAAGAGAGGGATTAGCCAGAAGCTCAACAACGAGACTAGCTGCATCGACTCCCCCTCCTGCCTTTCCATCTTAGACTTCGGAAGAGGAAATCGACGATAAGGCCCACCATCGTTGCTACCATTCCGGCCAAGAAGGTCACGCCCACTGTAGCAGTCGGGTCCTGGGAGCCGTAAGCGGCTCGAAGAGCGATCACCGATGTAGGAATGATGGTCAAACCAGCTGTGTTGAGCACGAGTAGCGTACACATACCGTCGGTAGCCGTCTCCCTTTCACGATTGGCTTGTTGCATGGCATGCATGGCTTTCAAGCCAAATGGTGTGGCTGCGTTCCCCAAGCCTAGCAGATTAGCGGCAAAATTCAACACTACATGCCTCATGGCCTCCTGATTGTTCCACAGCGACGGAAACAATGGTCGCAGAAACGGTGTTAATAAGCGAGCCAAGACTTGTAGCAAACCGGCCTTTTCGGCAACCCTTGCTATCCCCATCCAAAAGCTTAGCACTGCCAGCATAGCTAAGCTCAAGTTGATGGCCTGCTCCCCTCCACTGACAATAGACTTGGCCACCACATCAATGCGACCGTTTACAGCCGCAGCCAGAATACCTCCTAAGATCATCAATACCCAAACAGAGTTCATCATTGGCTATTCCCCCTCCATAGTAGTTGGGAGAAGTTCTTCCAAAGCCCAGGCAACAGTTCTCGCCACCAATTTGGGGTTACAGTCTGGTCGGAAACCAGTGGTATGCGGGCAACAGTTCTACCCTTTTCGATCACCAGCATGTAGCCAACTCTGTCCCCTCTTCTTAGTGGAGCTACGATTGGCAACTCCAGTTGTACAAGATATTGTAGCTGCACCTGTTCACCCTTCCTGACGGGCCAGAAAAAGCTCTCCTCAGCCAACACGCCCACATTAGGCGGGTTCCCTCTAGCCACCTCCACAGTAGCTATGTACTGGCCTGCTGAGAATAAACACAAAGGCCTGTAGTTGGCAAAGCCATAATCTAGTAGGGAGGCGGTTTCTCCCCAATCATCGGGACTGTTTAGAACCACTGCCACCAGCCGTTGCCCAGAACGGCTGGCAGAGGCTACCAGGCAGTGGCCAGCAGCCCTAGTCCACCCGGTCTTGACCCCGTCAGCCCCTGGATAGATCTCTAGCATGCGGTTCTTGTTATACCAGATACGAGGCGCACCTGTTCTTTCATCGGCAATAGAAATGCGAGTTGTCGAGACGATGGCCCTAAACTGGGGATTACGTAGCGCATAGGCGCTGAGCATGGCGAGGTCATAGGCTGTTGTGTAATGGTTATTATCGGGTAGCCCATGGGAGTTGGTGAAGTTCGTGTTCACCATTCCAAGCTCTCGCGCCTTAGCATTCATCAGCTCAGCGAAGGCACTAACACTCCCGGCCAAGTGCTCCGCAATAGCAATGGCCGCGTCATTCCCCGAGCGTAGCATCAGACCATACACCAGATGCAGTAGTGACATTTGCTCGCCAGCAACCAGCCAAATGGAAGACGGTTCCACTTTGACGGCGTTACTGCTGACGGTAACCAACTCATTCAGTCTGCCTGACTCTATGGCTAATATGGCTGTCATTATCTTGGTAGTACTAGCCATGGGCAATTGCACATGCTCGTTCTTGCCATAGAGCAGGCGGCCACTATCCACGTCCATCAAAGCAGCCCCTTTAGCTCCGATCGTCGGTACGGCAGTTTGGTTTGCTAAGGCGACTGCTGGTACTAACACGTTCGAACACAGGAGTATTAACAGACATAGCACATACTGAGGCCTATGCAACCAACTCCCTCCTTCCCTTGTCTCTTCTATGTATATGGACTGGCTAAGGAGCCTAGACCGTACAGCAAAAAGACAAAACCCTCTATCCGCCTAAGATAGAGGGTTAAACTTGAAGGAGTGTTTTCTAAGTCTCTATTCCATGAACTGCATGGTCTGTGGTGGTGTCTCTTGACGGCTCTTGCGACCGGCAAGCATCCCTTGAACTTGGCTGACCAGATGAGGCGCTAAGTCTACGAGGCGATCAACCATGCTATTAGCATCTACTGGTAGCATACGGATGTTACCGTTACCTACCACTAAAAAGCCTACTGGTTGCACCGAAACACCTGCGCCAGTGCCACCACCAAATGGGTGACCAGCTCCTTCGCCCGCTTTGGGAGCTACAAACTCGCTGCCACCAGCTGCATAGCCAAAGGAAACACGGGAAATGGGCATTATAACGCTACCATCTGGTGTCTCCACTGGGTCACCCACGATGGTATTCACGTCAACCATTTCTTTCATGCTCTCCATGACCGTCTTCATCAAGCCCTGAATTGGATGGTTGTCCAAGGTGTTTCACCTCTTTCTTTGTCGAAACACTAGCATAAGCGGTTTCAGCTGTGCAGTTATAAGATGCACGATTCGCGTACTAACTATGCAGTGAAAAGAGGTGTAAAAGCAGGGTTCAGTAAAAACTGGGGCCAACTCTATATGCTTTGGTTCTCCTTTCCAGCCCTTGTTCTGCAGAAACGCTACCAACCAACCAATGAGTACCCAGCACAATCCCACAACTATACCTGTTAAGGCGGCATCGGCTGTACCAAATCGGATCTTCCAAGTGAAATCTTCTACACGCGCGCTCTTGATTATCGACCATATCACTGGCCGTTGCAATCTACCTGACCGCGATAACCACTTGAAAGGAGACGACCGGCTGTTTCCTTCCGTTACTTCTCCATCCCCTTTGTTCCTCTCACCGCGATATAGTGGGATACCCCAAGGCCCACGCAGCAAGACTACTAGCTGGTCCTCTTTCCCTTCGCGCCAATAACTGAATTCAAGGGACACTTTTTGCATTAGGAGCAAAAACAGGGCAAAAAAAAGAATAGTAATCCGAAGCACCACTATTATAGCTCCTCCCGGGATTCCTATTCTATAATTACCCTGTCTTGCAAGAAAATACTAAAGCTGTAACTTACCCACGGCGGGCAGATCGTCCAAGGATTTCAAGCCAAAGTACTCCAAGAAGGCATCGCTAGTGGCATACAGGATTGGACGACCAATGGTATCCTTACGTCCAGCCTCAATAATCAACCCTCTTTCCAACAATGTAGCCAAAGCTTTCTCCACCTTTACCCCCCGAATCTCCTCAATCTCCGCCCTAGTTATTGGTTGTCTATAGGCGATAATGGCCAAGGTTTCAATGGTAGGTTTTGAAAGCTTATACTGCCGTTTGGGCGCCAAGTTGGCCACCAGTTCAGCCAGTTCCGGCTTGGTGACTAATTGCCACCCTCCGGCTATAAAACGCAGCATGATACCACGTTCGCCGCTTTTTAAACTTTGGCTGTAGCGCTCCAGGGCTTGTTCACATTCCCACAATGGCATTTCCAAAACCTCTGCCAACTTATGTAGGCTCACCGGTTCGGCAGCAGCAAAGAGAATGGCTTCCAATAGAGCTTCTGGCTTAAATCGTCGCATTGGTCACCCTCCTGGCCAGCAATACTGGAGCTCCGTGCTTCTCCTGCCAAACGAGAATCCGTTGTAAGCGGATTAACTCCAGTACAGCTAAGAAAGTGGTTACAATCTCTTCCTTGCTTGCTTGTGCAGATAGCAAGTCTTGAAAAGACACGGTCTCCTCCGTCTGAGATAACCGATGTTCGATATAGCCCATCTGCTCACTGACCGAGTGGGTTTCGGCCGGTATTCGCATTGTCCCTGTTTGCTCCAGGTCTTTACAGGCCTCTTGCACCATTATGGCCAGCGTTAGCAAAGTCACACCCTTCAGAGGGTCATCCTGCTCCCCCGGTTTCACCTCTTCCACATAACCTCGGGGATACAAAACCGCATTCCGTTCAGCCATCCGCTCCAGTTCTTCCGCCGCCTCTTTAAACCCTTCGTATAGCAACAAGCGGGTAATCAGAGCCTCCTCTTCATCCACAGGCTCACTATCCTGCTGCTCACTTTCCGGTCTCGGGAGTAGGAGACGCGCCTTTATACGAACAAGAGTAGAAGCCATGACCAAAAAGTCCCCTGCCTGTTCCACATCGATCCGCTCCAACTGACGTGTATAAGCCATGAATTGCTCACAAATGCTCTGAATGCGGATCTCCCAAACACTGATCTGGGAACGCCTCACCAACTGTAGTAACAGGTCCAACGGGCCCTCAAAAGACTCTAAAGCAACATTTATCGCCATATTACCATCACATCCTACCACAGACCCAAAAGCGCAAATATAACCCTTTGGTACAGAAGCATAACGCTCTCAGCAATACGACCTATCGTCTGATTAACTAACCCAGAGGAAATAGCCAACACTAGGATTATGAAACCATATTGACTGATGCTGTCTAGATAACGGTATACCGTGCCCCGGGGCAAAAAAAGAAAGAGTAGTTTAGAACCGTCAAGCGGAGGTATGGGAAGAAGGTTAAAAGCTGCAAAGTATACGTTATACACGAGTAACCATTGGAACAGTCTTGTTAACGGCGAAGGTCCCACGTTGGTCAGAAGAACGAAGTAAAACCAAGCAGCCAAAAACCCCAACAACAAGTTCATGGCTGGCCCGGCCAGAGCTACCCACGCCATTCCCCGTTCCCGATCATCAAAGTTGTAGGGGTTGATTTCCACCGGTTTCGCCCAGCCAAACCTAAAAAGGAGCAGCATCAAGAATCCGATAGGGTCAAGGTGACTGGCGGGATTTAAAGAAAGTCGACCTCTCACTCTAGGTGTAAGGTCCCCCAAGCGGTAGGCCGCCCAGGCGTGGGCATACTCATGTAAAGTCAATGCAATTAAAAGGGCCGGAATTTGCAAGAAAATATCGGGAGTAAACCTCGTTAACATAACTATCTTCCTTCCTCTAGCGTCAGCAGAAGCTGACGAGCCAACTCCAACTCCTGTTCTTTGTTGACAACTTGGCCGTTCAAACGCGCCATATGTAGCTCGCGCAGAACCTGGCCGACCTGTGGGCCTGGCCTGAAACCGATTCCTAAGAGGTCATGTCCATCCACTTCCGGGCGAATGTGGACTAGACGCTCCCAGTACAGGCCCAACTTCTTCTTTACTGCCATTCCGTGTAACACCGCCACTGCCACCTGACACTCAGCCGACTTGTCAGTCAGTATTTGAAACACCTCTTCCCCGTCTGTCGCCTCAGCCAACTCGGTGGACAGGCGGCTGCGGCAGTCAGAGAAGGACAGAAGCAGTTCACGTTCTCGTTTAGTGAGAGCCAGTTGTTTCGGCCATGTTTGCAACTGCTCTTCCTTTGTGCCTGTAGAAAGCAACAGTAGATACACTAACCAGCGACTCAATTTTACATCGGACTGCAGTTTTTCGAACCAATCGATGTAGTTCTGAGCCTCATGTAAATGAGCAATCAGCTCATCGGTCAGCTGTAACCCCGGCAGCAGGGCAGACCAGATACCTAGCTCATCCATACGCAGAATTATAAATGGCGCCTTGTCCTCAGACAATAATTGCACCAACTCAGTCCTAATTCGCTCCGCGGGAACCTTCTCCAGAAGCCGATGCTCCAACGCATTCATAAGGAAACCTTTGGTTTCTGGCTCTATCTCAAAACCATAGCGCTGCTCGAAACGGATTGCCCGCAGAATACGGGTCGGGTCTTCCACAAAACTTAGGTTAAAGAGTACGCGCACAATCCCAGCTTCAAGATCAGCACGCCCACCAAAGAAGTCGTAGAACTCCCCGAAGTGGGTCCCGTGCAGCGCAATGGCCATGGTGTTGATGGTGAAATCCCGCCGGTATAGGTCTTGCTTGAGAGTAGCCTGTTCCACTTCTGGCATAGCCGCCGGACTGACGTAAAACTCGGATCGCGCCGTGACCAGATCTATGCGTACACCCTCGGGCTGTTCAATTGTGGCTGTGCCGAATAGGGGATTGGTCTTGACTGCGGCACCAAAAACCCTACCTAGCTGCTGAGCGAACTCCAGAGCCGAAGGCTCAACCACAATGTCAATATCGTGGTTGGGCATGTTGAGCATCAGATCCCTCACTACGCCACCTACCAGATAGGCCCGTACTTGGTGACGAGCAGCCTCCTGACCAATCAGCAAAAGCAAGCCCTGCAGTCGACGCGGCATACGCTCATTAATGAGCTCGGACACCATTTGTCCGCTCTGAAACCCATCCACATATGAGCGTTCATTCATCTGATACCAATAGGGATAACTACGCCCATGCAGGGCCCTCAAGACATCGCTGCGAGTCACAATCCCCAGAAGTCGACCATCGCAATCGACTACGGGTAGTCGGCCAATGTCTTTGCCGACAAGAAGTCGTTGTATCTCATTCAGCGAAGCGTCAGGGGAAACGGTCACCACTTGTCGGGACATGAATCCTTTCACTGGAGTATGGGCTAGTCCATGATGGATGGACTTATCTACATCGCGGCGAGTTATTACTCCCACTAGCTGGCCGTTGGCAAGTACCGGCAGACCATTATGGCCATAGCGTAACATGGTCTGCCCTACTTCCTCCATGGTTGCCTCGGGATGAGTGGTATGTACTGGATGAGTCATAATGTGGGTAGCCTTAATAGGTGGAACAAGTTTACTCTCTAAGTAGGTAACCAATTGATCCCTCAGTTCCAAGAGCGATCGTCCTTTGATAGTAGCAGCAGCTGCCAATGGATGGCCAGCACCCCCAAAATGGCCGACTATTTCATCCACTGGTAGATGGCTTAGACGGCTACGGCCCGTAAGGTGCACTCGACCATCCATCTCCACCAAGCAGAACACCAAGTCCGCATCTTCGATAGTCGCTAGGCGTTCGGTTAGCAAGCCAAGGCCATCCAAATAGTGGTCAATGGAACATAGAGTGATAAGTATGCTGACGCCATGGTGATATAGGTGCTCCGAATTGGCCAGCAACTCCTCTAACAACTGGCGTTGATCCTGGTTTAGGGGGCTGTACATATATCGATGAATGATCTCTAGTCTGGCACCTGCGGCCAAGAGATATCGCACCGCATCCAAGTCCGCCATCGTGGTGTTAGGCCCCGATAGCGAGGCAGTGTCTGCATACACACCAAGAGCCATTATGGTTGCTTCCGTCTCGTTGGGTACAATTCCCCGCATGGCCAACTGGTTTACCAAGAAACTGGTTATCGCTCCAACCTGAACCTGATGTACTTTGGCGTGGGCAATAGGCTCCGATGGTGAGGGGTAGTGATCGAAAATGGTCACCTGGACATCCGGCCGTTCTAATAGGGCTTTAAACCGCCCTAGACGACTGGCCTGCTGGGTATCCACAATGATCAGTTCCTTAACCGTACCAAGACTTAGCATTTCTGGAGCTTTGATGGGCAAGGCATCTTTGTACAAGGAATATAACTCGCGCACAGGGCGGCTAAGGTGGCCGGGGAAATAAAGGGCTGCTTGGGGGTAAAGCAGAGAAGCAGCCAACATGGCACCTAAGCCGTCAAAACCTGTATTCACATGGGTTGTAATCACCTGCACAACTAAATCCCCCCCTTTCACCTACTCTTGATTATACATGTATTCTCCACCTGTTTCCAGCTGGCAGTGAAATGGAGGATGGATCAGGGGACAAAGGAGGCCCTCCTAGTCCTTGGGATTGAAAAGCAGTGCCACCAGAAACCCAAAAATGATTGCTGCCGTGATTCCTGCGCTGGTTAGATCAAATATGCCAGCCAATACTCCCACCCATCCGTGGGTTTCTAGCTCCCGTAAAGCACCCTGCACCAGTTGATGACCGAAGGAGGTTATGGGAACTGTAGCTCCTGCTCCAGCAAACCTGACCAATGGCTCGTACAACCCCAGCCCGGATAGAATGCCTCCAAGAACCACAAAGAGAGTTAGGACATGGGCGGGGGTAAGGGTTGTCAGGTCAAAGAGAAGTTGTGCTAAAGCACAAATAAGCCCGCCGACAAAGAACGCTGTTACATAATTACCCAAGAGCCACTCCTCCCTTCGTTACCTGCTCCAAGACCAGCGCGTGGGCAATGCATGGAATCGATTCTCCTTGCTGAAAAGTTAGAGGACTTAACAGAGCGCCGGTGGCAATAACCAAAACTCTCTTTAGTTCGCCCCGCAAGAGCTGGGGGCAAATGCTGGCCAATGTAACCACCGCCGAGCAAGCACAACCGCTACCACCGGAAAACACAGGCTGGCGTTCCCGATCATATATTCTGCAACCACAGTCATCATACTTGCCCTGCAAATCAACCCCTGCCGACTCAGCCAGTTCCAGCATGATCTTTCTTCCCACCTCGGCTAGGTCGCCGGTAAGGATCAAGTCATAGTCATCTACTGTGCGTCCCGTATCCAGAAAGTGGCGCTGCAGAGTATCCATGGCAGCCGGGGCCATGGCTGATCCCATATCGAACGGATCCTTAATACCTAAGTCCATCACCCGTCCGATGGTGAAGTGAGTGATGGCGGGGAACTTAGGGTCGTTTGCTTGCGCAACTAGGGCGGCGCCGCTGCCAGTAACCGTGTACTGAGAATACGGTGGCCTTTGCCCGCCGTATTCCGTAGGATAGCGATACTGACGCTCGCTGGTGCCATAGTGGCTGGAAACGGCAGCGACGGCACGAGTAGCATATCCGCCATCAACAAGTGTGGCAGCCAGTCCCAAAGATTCGGCGAAACTGGAGCACGCACCATAAAGACCCAAAAAGGGAATACCCAAATCACGTGCAGCGAAGTTGCAGGTAATAATCTGGTTTAATAAATCACCTGCCAACATAAAGTCCACTTCCTGACTTGTAAGGCCTGCCTTACTAATGGCCAGATTGATAGCTTCTTTCATCATGGCACGCTCGCTGGCTTCCCAACTCTTCTGACCAAGGGTCTGGTCGGGATGAACCACGTCAAAGCAGTCACCAAGGGGACCTTCCCCTTCCAGTGGCCCAACAACGGTTGCAGCCGCTGCTATCCGCGGTAACGTTTGAAAGGCTAATGTTTGGGCTCCCAACTTGCGCTTGTGCATACTTAACCTCCTAACGCAGCAGTGCCTTTATGATTCCAACCACAAATGCCGTAACCGCCCCATACACGATGACAGGTCCAGCTAATGAAAACATCCTAGCCCCCACTCCCAGCACCAGCCCTTCTCGCTTAAACTCAAGGGCAGCTGAAACCACCGAGTTTGCAAACCCGGTGACCGGTACCGCAGAGCCGGCTCCAGCAAACTGGCCTATAACATCATAGACACCTAGCCCGGTCAATACCGCCGATATTAGAATCAAGGTGGCTGCCGTGGGGTTTCCCACGTCCTCTGGGGAGAAACCCAATCGCAGATAGAGCTGGGTAATGGCTTGCCCGAGAACGCAGATCAGCCCTCCAACCAGGTACGCCACCAAGACATTGCGCACCACCGGCGTCTTCGGCTTCTGGCGCTGAGCAAGATCCTTGTATTCCTGTTCCAAGACTTCCTGACGCTTAACGGCCCTTTTCTTAGCGCGTGCGGCCATTGCAGCACTAACCCTCCTATCCTTCTCCAGCGAAAAATACCCAGGCGATGGCCTGGGCGGCGAAGCTAACCTTGTTCAGATACAAAAGCTACTTTTACATTGGCTTTATAATCAACGA
Source organism: Bacillota bacterium (assembly GCA_029781045.1). Lineage (GTDB taxonomy): Bacteria > Bacillota > UBA994 > UBA5500 > UBA5500 > UBA5500. Next base: position 159,880 of record JAKOXL010000029.1, read on the forward strand.
TTTTCCCATCAACCACGTCACCGGTAAAGTTGTATACTTCTACCCCTGTAATATTAGGGTATTGACGTGATGCCTGCTCAACTGCTTTCCTTACCGCATCTTCAAAGCTCTCCTTCGACTCTCCAACGAGTTCCATTACCTTGACCAATGGGCTCATACCATCACTCTCCTTGATTCAATGTAGTAGTAGGGGTGCACCAACCGCTGAGGGGTCGGGTTAAGTCCGGGCTGCATTACTAGAATACCTCCCTGTGGAATGCGGTCCACGGAATTGGACCACACAATCCAGATAGCCAACACTGCCAGTAGCAGAAGCAGCGATAGCAATACGGCCCTATGTCGCGCTTGAGAGAACATCACGGTTGGTCACCTCATTTCTGAGTGTTTATCGTTGTTAGTATAAGCATCCCTGCTGGGAATTAAACAGAAACCGTGCCGAATGCTCAGCATTCAATCGGCACGGTTACAGGCACTTTATCCGCCTAAAGCAGTTCTTAGTTTCTGCAGAATTCTCTTTTCCAAACGAGAAATCTGGACCTGTGACACATTTAAATGTTGGGCCACTTCCGTCTGAGTCTTACCTTGAAAATAGCGCATTTTAATGATCTGTTGTTCGCGCGGTGCCAGCTCCGATATCAATGTCTGTAAAGTAATATTGTTAGTCCAAGCTTCATCAGGTTGCTGCTCGTCGCTCAGGTGATCGAGTAAATAAATGGGATTACCATCATCTTGATATATCTCACTCTGTAGTGATGCCGGGGTGCTTGTTGCTTCTAACGCTAATACTAGAGTCTCAGCCGTGACATCTAGGGCTGATGCCAGTTCTTCGATGGTCACCTCCCGTCCCAAGGAAGAGCTAAGGTTTTCTTGCTCACGACGCGCTCTAGCCGCTAACTCCTTGAGGCTACGACTCACTTTCACTGGACCGTTGTCCCGCAAATAGCGACGGATCTCGCCCAGTATGAGTGGAACAGCATAAGTAGAAAACCGAACATCTTGATTCAAATCAAAACGATCAATAGCACGAATCAAACCTAAACAACCCAGCTGAAACAAATCCTCCATTTCGACCTGTCGGTGGGCGAAGCGGCCTATCATCGAACGAACCAGGCGTAGATTACAGTTCACCAAGTAGTCACGAGCCCAGGTATCACCAGCCTGGGCACGGGCAATCAACAGCTTGGTCTCCTCGTCCGTCAATAACGGCAATTTTCTCTCCGGTTCCTGCATGGCAATACCTATTCCTGAGCATCAGACTTGGTGTTCAACCACTTCACCATACGGACGGAAGTGCCCCTATTAGGTGTGGAAGTGACCGTCAGTTCGTGCATGAAGCTTTCCATAAAAGAGAAGCCCATACCTGTACGCTCTTGCTGGGGCTTGGTAGTGAACATAGGCTCCATGGCCTGTTCAACGTCTTCTATGCCAATGCCGTCATCTTCCACAATTATCTCAATGCCGCCGCCCTCCAGGATATTCGCTCGGATTCGGACCTCACCAACTTCATGCTCATAGGCATGGATAATGGCATTCGTAACCGCTTCGGATACGGCGGTCATGATCTCGTCCAATTCCACCAGAGTCCAATCACCTACTTGTAGCGCAAATGCAGCAACTGCTTGCCGGGCAAAACCCTCATTCTGGGACAATGATGGAAAGCTCAGCAGCATAGTGTTTTTGACTTGCATTATATCTGCCCCCCTACAGTTGCTCTAGCGCCAACTGTTCAGTTGGATAAATGCCCATTATGCGAGTCAGCCCCGATAGCTCAAAAACCCTTTTCACCTGTTGGTTAAGGCAACAGGCAGCCATTTGGCCTCCCATCTGACTTAAGCGGCGGTAGCGGCCAAGGATAACTCCGAGGCCCGAGCTATCCATGAATGTAAGCCCTTGCAAATTTAAGAGGACCGAGCTAGCCACGTCTCGGTCTAGTTCCTTCTCTATGGCCGTCCGAAGCGAATCGGCCGTGTGATGATCTAGTTCGCCTGTGAGACGCACAATCAGGGTGCGTCCCTTCATCTCCATTTCGATCTGCAATGCTACCCCCCCTAACACAGTTTTCAAAACATCGATTCTATTATTCTGAAAAACATCATCGGTCTCCTTCTTCCATGAAAAAAAAGCTGCCATTCGGCAGCTTTCATGCCTCAACTCATAGGGTTAAACTCCTATCCAAGACCGCAAGAGGCGCCAGAGGTTACCGAAGAAACTCAACTTTTCCACATCCTGCGTAGCTATCAGGTCAACCTCCGCCAATACCTGGTTGTCCTTCACCAACTTGAGCACTCCAAGGCGATCACCTTTCACAACTGGTGCAAACACCCTGTCGGATATCTCCACCTTTTGCTCAACTTCATCTAGAGACTCACCCTTTTTCAGTAGGACAGCCAGAGGTGCGGCCGTAATCAAAGGAATCTGCTGCTGCTCGCCCCGATTGACCACAACGGTGGTAATCTGCTCACCCTCACCCACCACCACTCGGCCCACATAGTTAGCAAAACCATAGTTTAGTAGCTGAGTCACATCCCTATAACGGAGTTCGTCAGAAGGCGCACCCAGTACTACAGCAATCAACCGGAAACCATCCCGTTCCGCCGTGGCACTCAAGCAATAACGGGCTGCATCAGTCAGACCCGTCTTCAGACCATCGGCCCCTGAATAGCCACGGATAAAACGATGGTTAGTATTGAATAGCTCAACTGGCCCCTTCGCCCGCTGTAGATAGGTTATGCGAGTTGTCAGCCAGTCTCTCAGTATATGCTGATACTTGAGTACTGCCACCGACATTAGGGCCACATCGAAGGCGGAGGAATAGCCTTCATCTTCTGGTCTGCCAGTAACACTAATACCATCTAAACCACAAGCATTGATAAAATGGGTGTTCTCCATACCTAGTTCTTTAGCTCGCTGGTTCATTGCTGCTACAAAGGCCGATTCGGAACCGGCTACGTGTTCCGCTAGTGCTACCGCTGCATCATTTGCCGACTTTATTGCCACTGCCATTAACATCTCTTCTACAGTGAACTGCTCCCCCGGTTCTAAGTATATCTGGGCCCCTCCATAGGAACAGGCGTGGGGAGAAGCAACCACCATATCATCTAACTTGATCTGCCCCGACTCCAATGCCTCTAACACTAGCAACATGGTCATTATCTTAGTTACCGAGGCAATAGGCAGCCTCTGATCTGGATTCTTACTGATCAAAACTTGCCTTGTTCCCATATCCATAAGCACTGCCGCCTTTGAGTTCAGGTTCTCTTCTATGGCAGTGGCCATTACTGGCAACAGACTCCCTGGGCTTGCCCAGGCCGAGCTAACACTAGTTGTGAGCAATAGGACAACTAAGCTCAGGGAAATAAGATACCTAACAGGCCGCACACCAATTCCCCCTATTACAACATTTGTTATTAGCTTGGCCTGCTAAAGGCAATATCATGCAAGGGGTGGACGCAAAACTGCGGCAATCAAAGGCCGTTTCACAGGCGGCTGTGGACCTATCTGCCAGGCTGCTAATACCTCCGGTGCCACCGTCTCCAACAGGTCCATGTTGGCCCCGTGTAACACGGCTATCGGTTCTCCGACGCGTACCCGGTCTCCTTCCTTTTTAAATAAGACGATGCCCGCGGCGTGGTCGATGGCCCCGTCTTGTGTAGTACGGCCCGCACCCAGTTTGACTGCACATTGACCAATCATAAGTCCATTCAGTTGCACTACAAAGCCGTCGCTGATCGATTTAAGGAGCAATTGGTGCCGACTGGCAGGCAACAAGTCGGGGGCGTATAGATAGCGAGGGTCGCCTCCTTGAGCACTTATGAACTGAACGAACTTCTCCCAAGCTGCCCCCTTCGCTAATATCAGCTCCAGCCTTTCTCTGGCTTCCTCCTGACCACTGCTAAAACCCGAGCTGACCATCAACTCAGCTCCGAGGGCTAAAACCAGCTCTTGTACATCTCTTGGGCCGCGCCCTTGCAACACGTCAATGGCTTCTTTCACTTCTAGACTATTACCCACCGCATAACCTAGAGGTTGGTTCATATCGCTCAAAACCGCCCTCATTTTGCGCCCACATTGTTCTCCAATTGCAATCATTATCTTGGCCAGCTCCTTAGCCGCCTCCAAAGAAGGCATTAAAGCTCCACGGCCATACTTGACGTCCAACACAATATGTTGGGCTCCACCGGCCAGCTTCTTACTCATAACGGAACTGGCTATGAGCGGAAGGCTACCAACAGTGCCTGTTACGTCCCGTAAAGCATAGACCTTCTTATCGGCCGGTGCCAGAGTGGGCCCAGCGCCGATCATGCTCAGGCCAACAGCCCGCAGGTTTTGTATGAAGCCTTCATAGTCTAGGTCCGCTGTGAAGCCGGGGATACTCTCCAACTTATCTATAGTCCCACCAGTGTGGCCTAGCCCCCGTCCCGTTAGTTTGGCCACAGTTAAGCCGGCAGCGGCCAGCAACGGAGCTAACACCAGACTGGTCTTGTCGCCCACCCCACCCGTGCTGTGTTTATCCACAACTGGTGTAGGTAGGAAACTCAGGTCTACTTGTTGTCCGGATGCCAAAAAGATCTCCGTCAAGGCTACGGTTTCCGCCATCGTCATACCACGCAAATAGACGGCCATTAGCCATGCCGACATCTGGTAATCGGGGACCTGGCCAGATAAGAACCCGTTGACTAGCCACTGCAACTCCTCTCTAGTAAGCTCCAGTCCATCTCGCTTCTTCGCTATAATGTCAACTGCTAACATTCCCCAACCCCCTCCAAAATGTTCTTGCCACACGCGAGAGGCGTAATCCCCAACCAACAGGCCGTGGTATGCCCAATCCAGCAGAGACTGTCAGCGTCTGGCAGTCGACGGCCAACACCAAAGCCAGAGTTGTACAGAAGGGCGGGCACAAACTCCCTAGAATGGTCGCTGCCCGGTGTTGTGGGATCACAACCATGGTCCGCAGTAATAATCAGCAAGTCGTCGTCTTTGAGGGCTGCCATGAGCCGGGGCAAGGCCTGGTCGAAAGCACTTAGAGCCTGAGCGTAACCAGCCGCATTGTTACGATGGCCGTACAGCATATCAAACTCGACCAGATTGGTGAAAACCAGGCTTCCTTTACCCTCCTCGATGGCCTCCACTGTGGCAGCCATGCCTTCCTGATTGCTGCCTGTTTTCCGCGTAATGGTAACACCACTACCGGCAAAAATATCACTGATCTTACCAATGCCTATTACGGTGCCTCCCTCTTCTTCAATACGATTGAGGAGTGTGTACTCGGGGCGAACGGAAAAGTCTCGCCTATTCGCTGTACGCTGATAATTGGGGTACCGGCCAATAAATGGCCGGGCGATTACCCGCGCCACCCGGTGCTCTGATTGCAGCATGAAGGCATGGACTTCTTGGCAAATACGGTAAAGCTCTTCAGGCGGAACCACCTGTTCATGGGCTGCAATCTGCAATACACTGTCAGCGGACGTATAAAGAATCAGAGCCCCAGTCGCCTCATGCTCTGGCCCCAACTGGCGAATGATCTCTGTGCCGCTGGCAGTCATATTGCCAATCACTTTTCTCCCGCTTAACTGTTCCAAGAAACCTACCACACTGGAGGGAAAGCCGTTAGGATAGGTAGGGAAAGGTTCGCGCAGGGGCAACCCCATCATCTCCCAGTGTCCAGTCAGAGTGTCTTTGGCAGGTGAGCTGGTAGCCAGCCGTAATACATACGCTATGGGGGAGCCTATCGCCGGCAGTCGGACATGGCTTAACAGGTTACCTAGGCCCAATCGCTGTAAGTTGGGCAGAGCAACTGGTGCCACATCCAAGACATGTCCCAAAGTATTACTATCTTCATCACCAAACAGATGGGCGTCAGGTAGAGCGCCTATACCTAGACTATCTAAGACCATGATTATCACTCGGGCCATATTCATCAGCTCCTTCTTAGCGGCAAAACCTGTTCCGACCAGGGAACAGGTTTTCTGAACTTATATTTATCATGCTCGTGGATGGGACTTGCGATAGACCTCTTGTAAGCGGTTACGCGTAATATGAGTATAGATCTGCGTTGTGGAAATATCCGCATGGCCCAGCATCTCTTGCACTGAGCGCAGGTCTGCTCCATTTTCCAGCAAGTGCGTAGCAAAAGAATGCCGAAGTGTGTGAGGAGTGATGTTCACATCAATGTGGGCTTCTTCTGCATAGCGCTTCAGTATCTTCCAGAACCCTTGGCGCGTTAAACGACGACCGTGATGATTGAGGAACAAAGCCGTTTCCCCACTGCGCTTTACCATCTCGGGGCGGGCTACCTGCAAGTATAACTCAAGGTACTTGATGGCTACCGATCCAAGGGGCACTATACGCTCTTTATTCCCCTTCCCCAGACAACGCAAGTAGCCGGCTTCCAGATTGATATCTGTCATGTCAAGGGAAACAAGCTCGCTTACCCTTATTCCTGTGGCGTAAATAACCTCTAGCATTGCCTTGTCACGGATACCAGAGGCATCTTCTAGGGTAGGCTGATTTAACAAGGCTTCAACCTCGTTCAGGTTCAACACCCGAGGAAGGCGTTTGTCGACCTTGGGCGACTCCAGGTGCACTGTTGGATCCTTATCTATGATATTTTCAGCCACTAAGAACTGGTAGAAGGATTTTATTGCTGCCAGATTGCGTGAAATAGTGGAGGACGCTCTACCTAGATTATGTAATTGCTCCAGATAGGCACGCACCGCCTCTTTCTCTGTGTTTTGAAAAGAAGTTAGGTTGTGCTTCTGTAGAAAGCGGGCGTAGGCTCTCAAATCTCGCCCATAGGCATCCAATGTGTTTTGCGCTAATCCTCGCTCCGCACTCAAGTACGCCAAGTATTCTTCAATTTGCTGCTCCATTGACATCCTCCAATAATCCCCGTGCACCCTAGGCACCGTACTCACTCCTTCCACTATTCCACGCGCCACCAGCTAAATCCTGCCCAGTTTTCATGGAGAAAAAAACTGGGGCCCTCCTTGCTAAGGACAGCCCCCCAATACAGTCCGCATCAGAAACCAAATCTAAACCACAAGCGTAGGCTACCAAGCCAACGTTGCCAAAAACTCTGAGCGCCCTCCCCTGACAACTGTGAGGAAGTAACCGTAATAATCTCTTGTGCTGCCCCACCAGTGAGGGAACCAGCTATCCGCCATACAAGCACAACTAGCAACAACAAGGCTAAGCATATAGCAACTAGCCTAATTATCCTTCCCCAATTCTTACCCAAAGGGCCAATGGTGATCACAAACATGGCGCTCGCCTCCTTTCCCCTGCCTGTGGACGAGGGATGTTTATCTATCTATATGCGAGCTCCTCGGTCACCATACCATGCACAAGCAAACTGCACACAAACTAGCTCCTTTTTTCCGCGTGGCGCTCGAGCGCAAGAACTATCAGTTCGTCAATCAGGCGGGCATAGGTCAAGCCGCTGGCCTCCCAAAGCTTAGGATAGGCCGAAATACGAGTAAAGCCAGGCATAGTATTAACCTCATTGATGAGAAACTGCCCATCAGCCTTACGCAAGAAGAAGTCAACCCGTGCCAGGCCGTTACATCCCAATGCTTTGTATGCACTGAGTGCCAACTGTTGAACTTGAGCCACCTGTTTTGGGGTTAAGGGAGCTGGAATAATCAGTTGTGAATCGCTGACATATTTGGCTTCATAGTCATAAAACTCGGCAGCAGGAACAATCTCTCCCGGCACGGAAACCACCGGCTCCTCATTCCCTAAGACACTGCATTCAATCTCCCGCCCATCGACAAAGGCTTCAATGACGATTTTGCTATCATAGGTGGCAGCCAACTCTAGCGCCTCTGGCAAACAATCAGGTATGTGCACCTTGCTGATACCCACACTGCTACCCATATTGGCCGGTTTCACAAAACAAGGGAAACCCAGCTGCTCTTCCACAGCCCTCAGAACGCCCGCCGGATTCTCTTGACAATAGTTGCGGCCAAAAACCAGAAAGGGTGTCTGCGGAAAACCAAAATGAGCAAACAGTTGTTTGGCCATAGCCTTATCTAGACACAAGGAAGACGCTAGTACCCCAGAACCCACATAAGGAATGTCCAAAATCTCCAGTAATCCTTGGATGGTACCATCTTCCCCGAAAGGACCGTGTAATACGGGGAAAGCTACATCAATATCGGCCAAAACTGATACCGGATCTTTCTCCTGTTCAAGCTCGGGTACGCTGTCACCTTGGGCAAGCACCTGAAGGGGGTCCAAGCCAGAAAACCACTTGCCCGTTTTGCTAATGGCTATAGGCACCATCTCATACTTATCGCGATCAGCTGCTCGCCATATAGACGCAGCCGATTGAACTGACACCTCATGTTCAGCGGAACGGCCTCCGAACAACACACCTAATCTTCGACGGGGCACCACAAATTACCTCCTCTTCAGGCTATGCGAATCACTAGCTTTCGGGTTGATAAAGCGTAGGGCTACACCTACGCACCCGGCGATCAACAGGACCTCCCAGTAGGTATACCAACTCCTGGCCACATCATGGGCTACCACTGCATCGACCGTGCCCATGGGCTGTCCGTCCAGAAAATAGGTTATCTCCCCCACCACTTGGCCTCGGGTTAACGGGGCCTGAAGCTGAGTGTTCAGAGAAAGCTCCCAAGTTACCTGCAGATCCTGCTCCCCTTTTGCTCTCGTAACTTGTAGGTCTGCACCTGCCACCAACAGGACCTTCTCCTCCCCATACCGCACCGGTAAAGCCGTTACCGCTTGTTCCTTTCCTATAAAGGCAATACTGCACCAATTAGCAAAGCCATAATCTAGGATTGCCTTGGCATCCTCCCAGAGGGCAGCTCCTTGGGCCTTGAACACGGCGACCCCCAGTTTCAAGTTTCCCTTCCGAGCGGCGGCGACTATACAGTTTCCAGCCGCACTGGTATACCCAGTCTTACCTCCTAGTGTACCCTCATACTCCGTCAACATTTTGTTACCGTTGACCAGTGCACGTTTTTCGCCGCTGGGGAGACTGATGTAGTAAACCCGTGTAGAAGTTATTTCCCGGATCAAAGGGTGCTTAAAGGCAGCGGAGAAGATCTTGGCCATGTCCTCCGCCGTTGTGTAATGATCCTCATGTGGAAGACCACTGGGGTTAACGAAGTTGCTATTAAATGCTCCCAGTTCTCGTGCTCTTTCATTCATAATAGCAGCAAAATCAGCCACCGAACCGGCCACGTGCTCAGCTAAGGCCACAGCCACATCGTTGGCTGACAACACCAGCATGGCATATAGAAGATCCCGGACCGGGTACTGTTCCCCTTCTTTGCAGTAAAGGGCCGTACCTTCCTGGTGTTCTGCGTTACGGCTAATGGTTACCATGTCGGAAAGATCGGCCAACTCGACCACCAGTAGTGCCGTTAAGACCTTAGTAGTACTGGCGGGATAAACCTTCACGTCCGTATTCTTGCCCGCCAATATTTCACCCGATTCTAAATCAAATAAAGCGGCTGCTTTTGACGATATAGAGGGCAAAGCGGCCGCTTCACTAGGGTTAGCGATTGTTAACAAAAGCAAAACTGAAATCATCAAGATGCATAATCCATATCGCACGTTGCCGCCTCCTCGCGTTCCATTATAGCAGAGGAGAACATGTCTGCGCACCATTAGTTGCTTACAATTTAAGCCAAGCTTACAGGAGGCGGGCAATCAGTTTTACTAATAGGGGCGAAAACCAGGTTTCGATTACACTGGCAACAAATATAACGATTCCCATCAAGATACAATTACCGCTATACTGGGTAAAACGTTGACGGAAAGTGGTGCGCCGAGGACGCAAACTAGGACGTAGGGTTTGGAAAGTAAAGTATATGGACATAGCAGAGATTACCAATATGGCAGGTACCAGCAGCAGGTTATGGGGCAGAACTGAACAGGCCGCCAATAAGAAGCCCTTAGCCCCCATTTCGTGCACCAGAAAACCCACGGAAAACCCCAACACAAACCCTTGCAGAAAAACTAGGATTATCACAAGTGGCAGGCCGAAAACCACTAGACCCATCAACCAAATAAGCCCTGCCAGCTGCAAGTTGGCCGTTAGAGTTTGCAGAAAGACGGCCGACCCATTAGGCACCACCATACCGCTGGCAAAAAACTGCTGCAGAAAGGCCAACAGATCTTGTTTTTGACTAAAGGTGAGCGCTTTCACCGCAATGGCACCAAAGATCACCCCCACTGCAAACAATACCAGCACAAAAAAGTAGCTTACGAAATGCTCTTCAAGATGCTGCCGTAGTCTTGAATAAAGCATTTTCGGCCCTCCTCCCCTGCTTGTCTATAAACAGCCTATGCTGGTTGTGCAAAATTAGAAGTATGTTTATTCTGCCGCCTAACCGCATAAGCTGAGAAAAACGGTTGGGAGGGCCCTATGCAACAATTGGTTCTTAAACATGGCTACTGGCTAATGGGTTGTAAAGGTGAGGTTCTAGAACAACTCCAAAGACTGAGCAGGAGCTATGGCAACATCCCTTTCGTACAACTCCTGAAGCTGTTGCAGACTTAGTCAAAAAACACCCCAATGGCCAGAAACGGGCCATTGGGGTGTTGCATTACGACTCTTGCACGAAACTCTTACGCTGCTTACTCAGCTGATAATAGAACACAGAGGCAATGGTGGCTATACCAAAGGCTAGGAATCCTAGCAGAAAAGGCAACTTGGGGTTAATTGTGTATAGCAGACCAGCAGACAAGGCCCCAAAAATGCCCCCCAAGGACTTAAGGCCATTGAAATATCCCATAACTAAGTTGCTGTCGCTAGTCTTGGCCATGGCGGCTACCAAGCCTTGCGTAAGTGGCACACTAACCGCATAAAACGCGAAGTAGAGCACATTTGCGGCCACAAACGGTACCAGGGAGTTAAAGAGGATCACGCCTAGAATGGACAAGGAAGCCGACAGGTAAACGTAAATCGAGGTGAGCTTTATATCCGTTCTGTTCACTAACCAGAGAGCTAGAGTACTGTTTGCTGCCAGACAAACAAAGCCAATTACTGCCTTAATGGCCCCATTATATCCGGAAGATAAGCCCAATTGGGCCTTCAAATAATAGTTAAAGCTTTGGTCAAAAGCACTATTGCCCAGATTGGAAAAGGAACTGACCACAAAGAGGGTAATCAAGAGGGGCGTCATAATACCTCTACCAGCGATAAGAGCAGAAATAGGATTGGCCTCTCGAAACAGCTGTTTGAACCGGATATCACTCATCTTGTGGACAGCATCATCCTCGCAGATGAAGTAAAAGGCAATGCCACAAATGGAAAGCGTAACTACCTGCGCCACGATGGCCGCATTAACGCTTAGCTCTCCAAGCATTCCACCAACAAAATAGCCAAAAGCACTACCAACGGTCTGGATAGTAGCAGCGATGGTGAGATAGTTGCCCCGTAGATGCGGGGGCGAAGTGTTGACCAAATAGGTTAGGAAAGCAGTGAAGACTCCACCGGTGAAAACGCCGGCGAACAATCTGGCACCTACCATCATACTCTCGCTACTAGCCATGCCAAATAGGGCTTGTCCAGCCGCATAGCCGAGGCTGCATATTAGAATGACGCGCCTACTGGAAATATAGTTGACAGACTTCCCCCAAAAAGGCGAAAAAAAGAAGTTGGCGGTCATCATCGACGCTAAAGCTACGCCAAACATGTAATCACCGAATCCCCGTTGTTGAATGATGGTGGGGGTTACCGGGTGCGCAAAGCTGGCCGCCATGTTGAAAAGCATGTTCACTCCTAAGAACAGCAGAGCTCTTTTCCTATCGTGCATCGTACATCCTCCGCCCATCTTGTTGTCTTTGGCAGGCACTATCGTTTAATGAAATTTAGTATAGCATACTTATCTGTAATCGAATAGTTAAGATGCTGTATATAAAAAGCCCCCTGCAAAAGCAGGGGGCAGTACGCCCTTAGGATAATTAACCCACTAGTTTACGGCCTCTATCTAAAGCCTGTTCATTCAGAGGTAGCAGGTGATGGCGATGAGGTGGAAGAGCATGCCGGAGCGCAGTCAGAATAGACTGCATTTCAACCATGGGTTTCTTACCCAGCAGGGCACCTAGCGCCACCATATTAGCAATACGATCATTACCTAGTTCGTTGGCTATCTCGTTTGCGGGGACTGCTACAACTTCAATGTCCGTGCGTTTTGGTGAACGCGTAATAAGGGAACTGTTATAGACAAGTAACCCGCCTGGCTTGATGCTATCTTCAAACTTGTCCATAGATGGTAAGTTCATCGCCACAACGATCCCGGGGCGAGTAATGAGCGGACTACCAACAGGTCTATCCGATACCACGACGGTACAGTTGGCGGTACCACCGCGCATTTCCGGCCCATAGGAAGGTAACCAGGATACATGCTTACCCTCGGTCATGCCAGCATAGGCCAGCAACTGTCCCATCAGCATTACACCTTGACCACCAAAACCGGCAAGAATCATCTCAAACGTCATTTGTCTTCCCCCTCTGCATCGATATCTTTGAAGACGCCCAAGGGGTAGTATGGCACCATTTCATTCGCTACTCGTTGCAATGCCTCTACAGGCGTCATACCCCAGTTGGTTGGACAGGTAGATAGCACCTCAACCAAGCTGAATCCCTTGCCTTCAACTTGATTAGCAAAGGCTCGCTTGATGGCTTGCTTTGCCCTATTAACTAACTGCGGTGTATGCACAGATACCCGCTCAATATATGCGGGTCCTTCCAAAGTAGCAAGCATCTCAGAGATCCGGACTGGGTGCCCCTGTACTTTAGCATCACGACCATAGGGGGATGTGGTAGTCTTATGCCCGACCAGAGTCGTCGGGGCCATCTGACCACCGGTCATGCCGTAAATACCGTTGTTAACGAAGATGACGGTGATATTCTCACCCCGGGCTGCCGCGTGTACGATCTCAGCTGTACCAATAGATGCCAGATCACCATCACCTTGGTAACTGAAGACAATAAGATCAGGCCGCACCCGCTTAATACCGGTACATACTGCGGGAGCCCGACCGTGGGCAGCTTCCTGCATGTCACACTCAAAATAGTCGTAGGCCAAAACAGCGCAACCGACAGGAGCCACACCGACGGTACGATCCACAATACCCAGCTCATCAATGGCCTCAGCTACAAGACGATGGATGATCCCATGAGTGCAACCAGGACAATAGTGGGTAACCACATCGGCTAGAGCCTTAGGACGCTCAAACACTTTAGCCATTATGCTTCCCCTCCAATATCTCCCTAAACTTAGCCAGTACACCTTCTGGTGTCGGCACCATACCGCCGGTACGACCATAGAAATAAACCGGCTTCTTGCCGTTGACTGCCAGACGCACATCCTCCACCATTTGTCCCGCACTCATCTCTACACTCAAGAAGGCGTGGGCTCTCTCGGCAGCACGAGCAAAAGGCTCTACTGGGAACGGCCACAGAGTGATAGGTCGAATTAGGCCGACACGTAAGCCCTCCCGTCTCGCCTCCTCCATGGCAGAGCGCACAATACGAGCAGTGGTACCGTAAGCGGCCACCACCAGATCCGCATCTTCCACATCCACTTCTTCGTAGCGCACCTCGTTGGCAGCAATCTCTGCATACTTGCGTTGCAAGTGTTGGTTATGCTCCTCCAGTTTATCCGGTTGCAGGTAAAGAGAGTTGATCACATTACGACGACCAGGGTGGTTGCGCAACCCAGTGGTGGCCCACTCCTTCTCGGCTAAACTGCTAACCGTCTGTTCCCGGAATTCTACCGGTTCCATCATCTGTCCCAACATGCCATCACCAAGGATCATGACTGGGTTACGATACTTATCCGCTAGATCAAAGGCATCCTGCACCGTATCAACCATCTCTTGAATAGTGGCGGGGGCCAGTACGATCAGGCGGTAGTCGCCATGGCCTCCACCCCTAGTTGCCTGCCAATAGTCACCTTGCGCCGGTTGAATTCCGCCCAAACCGGGACCACCACGTACCATGTTGACGACTACACAGGGGAGCTCGGCACCAGCAATATAAGAGAGTCCCTCTTGCTTGAGACTAATACCAGGGCTGGAGGACGAAGTCATCACTCTGACTCCAGCACCGGCGGCGCCGTAGACCATATTAATGGCAGCTATTTCGCTTTCCGCCTGCACCATAGCGCCACCAATCTCCGGCAAGCGTCTTGCCATATACTCGGGAAGCTCATTCTGTGGCGTAATGGGGTAACCGAAGAAGTGACGGCAACCGGCCCTAATAGCCGCTTCACCTATGGCCTCGTTGCCCTTCATCAGGATTCTTTCGCCCATTTGCTAATCCTCCTTTTGAACATCTATCTTTCTACTTCTATTACCACGTCGGGACACATGCGAGCACAAAACGCACAAGCAATGCATTTGGACTGGTCAGTTACAGTTGCATAATGAAAGCCCCTATTGTTGATGCCTTCGGACATAACAATAATCTTACGGGGGCAAACCGAGACGCATAGTTCACATCCCTTGCAACGATCCTCACGGAAAGTCACTTTCGGCATTTCCACCATACCTCCTTTACCGCTTGTAGTAGCAAGTCTATTCCCATGGCCGCTTCATGTAGAGACTAAGCGGCAAAATTGGGGCACTCATCACCACCGTCGCCTGCTCCACCAGGTCATATGCAACGGCATTAAGAATCAGGGGCACGCCGATAGCCTCCCCTATGGCATGAGCCAGTCGTTCTCCCTTTTGCAGTAGGGATAGGTCAGTATACTGCATCAAGTTGGTGTTGTTAACCAGCCCAGTAACTCTCAACCGCGAAGTGTTCTCAATGGACCGAATGAGTGTCACAGCCGGTTCCACAGCCTGTGAAAAAGGTCGGCTCGCATTGACTACGAACCACATGTCGTACTCCTCTGGATGAAGCATTTTGCTATAACGACCTAACACCCGAGCCCCCACATCGTCGCCACCAATATCAAAAACCGCATAACTGTCGGGGTTCTGTAAGACTCCCGCCACTTCTGGTGGTAAAGCCGGCAAATCGGCAGTTGCCAAGGCTCCCGCTGGGGCAATAACCCGAATGCCTGCTTCCTTCATCAGTTGCTGGCGTTCGCGCGAACGAAAGTAGGGATTAACAATATCCAGATCGGCAATCGCCAGACTGCTGACATGAGGTCGCGACTGCAGTGCATAATTAACGGCGACCTCTGTTTTGCCGCTGCCATATCCACCGACAAAAAGGACAATCCGCTTCTCAGTGAAGAGCAATGCTGTCAGACCTTTCTTTCGGCCGCAATCACGGCCTATATTCGCGAGCCACTTCCTGCCCATTAAGGACACGTAAGGCTCCTTGGGCTAAAGCCAGCAGCTCATCTTCCCCTGGATAGACTAGTACTGGCGCAATATATTGCACGCGTTGACGAATCCACTCCACCAAATAGGTCTGATCATAGGCTAAGCCACCGGTTAATACTATGGCGTCCACAATACCGCGCAGTACAGTGGCAGCGCTACCGATTTCCTTCGCGATCTGGTAACTCATAGCTTCATAGACAAGACGTGCCTGTTCATCGCCCTGCTCTATACGCCTTACCACTTCACGGGCATCATTAGTTCCCAGATAGGCCATTAGCCCCCCTCGCCCCACTATAAGACGGCGTACTTCAGCCTCAGTGTATTGGCCAGAAAGACATAGTTTGGCCAAGGCAAGAGCTGGTAGTCCCCCAGAGCGCTCAGGAGAGAAAGGCCCTTCCCCGTCCAGAGCATTATTAACATCAACTACTCGCCCACGCAAGTGGGCCCCCACTGAAATGCCACCGCCCAAATGAGCAACCACCAAGTTAGCATCTTCATATTCCTTGCCCAGATCCTGTGCCGCCCGTCTAGCGATGGCCTTTTGATTGAGGGCATGGAAAATGCTTTTTCGTTGCATCAGCGGTGATCCAGACAGTCGGGCCACCTCATTCAGCTCATCAACCACCACTGGATCAACAATAAAGGCTGGAATGCCGCTCTCTTTGGCGATATCATGGGCCAAAAGCCCACCCAAATCGGAGGCATGTTCCCCAAGGCTGATATCCCGTAGATCAGCAAGCATAGTTTCATTGACTCTATAGGTACCACCTGGGATGGGGCGAATTACACCTCCCCGCCCAACCACTGCTGACAACTCAGCCACCTGTATTCCAGCGGTTTCCAAAGCCTTCATAACCGCTTCTTTTCGGAACTCAAATTGATCCACAACCCGCTCATACTTGGCTAGTTCCTGCCCCGAGTGGCGCAGCACCTGTTCCAAGATCAAATGCTCGTCTTCAAAGATAGCGATCTTAGTACTGGTCGAACCCGGGTTAATCACTAGCAACTTATGCATAGTCTATCCTCCTAATCGGCCACTAAGACAGCAGTAGCAATGGAATGTAGTTTAGCTTCCGGACTATCAGAACGAGACGTAAGGACAATCGGCGCACTAGCACCAGCAATTATGCCGGCAACCCTACCTCTTCCCAAATAGGTGAGGGTCTTATAGAGAACGTTGCCTACCTCAATAAATGGTACCAGAAGAATATCTGCCTGTCCGGCCACCGGGCTTTGCATTCCCTTGTGTTTCGCTGCTTCCTCGGAAACAGCGCCGTCCAATGCTATAGGGCCATCCACTATGCAGTTCTTGATCTGGCCCCGTTCAGCCATCTTAGACAGAAGGGCTGCCTCTACTGTTGCTGGCATATCGGGATTGACCTGCTCAAAAGCGGCAATAACTGCCACCTTTGGACATGCGTTGCCTAACTTACGCGCCACCTCAACAGCGTTCTCTATCATCTGAGCCTTTTGCTTCAGATCAGGAGCAATATTCATACCACCATCGCTCATCAACAAGAGACGACCATAGCCCTGTGGCTCCATAATGGCCACATGGCTGAGCACCCTACCAGTACGCAATCCAATTTCCTTATCCAACACAGCCCGCAGGATATCGGCTGTATTTATCAAGCCCTTCATGAGCATCTGGGCCTGTCCGCTACGAACAAGAGATACGGCTTTGCGGGCAGCTCCAATTAAATCGGGTTCATCTACTAATTCAGCCTGGCTGAGATCGAAATCCACCTGGGCGGCAGCTTGGCGAATTTTCTCCCCGTCGCCTACCAGTATGGCAGCAGCAAGACGCTGCTCGTAGGCCCCCTTAATGGCTGTAAGGACCTCCGGATCTTGAGCTGCAGCTACTGCAATGCGCTTGCTACCACCTCTTGACTTAGCGGCGGCTAGGATTTCATCAAGACTTCTAAGCATGACAACAGACCTCCTTGTATGATGCGGCTTGTTCTCGTCCCGAGAGCACCAGCCTGGCCCCTTCTGCCAACGCCAGCATCTCGTCCTCTCCCGGTTCAACTCTTATTGGGGCGATATAATTGACATACTCCACTATCCTCTTGGTTATGTAGGCAGAATATGCTAATCCACCTGTAAGGATAATGGCGTCCACTTGACCACAAAGAACAGTCGCCATAGCTCCAATTTCTTTGGCAATCTGATAAGTCATGGCCTCAAGAACGAGGGCTGCCTTCTCATCCCCTTGCTCTGCCCGCTCCACAGCCTGTCGGGCATCATTGCTGCCCAAGTATCCAACCAGCCCCGATTGACCGTTAAACATCTTTCTAATCTGTGGTAGCGTATACTTCCCGGAATACGCTAGGCTAACCACATCGCCAACTGGTAAAGTGCCGGCCCTTTCTGGTGAGAAGGGACCCGCTTCGTTGGCATTGTTATAGTCAAGGATTCTCCCTCTCTCAACTGGAGCAATAGAAATGCCACCTCCCAGGTGGGCTACGACAAAATTGGCCTCACTTAACTCCTTGCCCAAACTAGCTGCCACGCGCCGGGCTACAGCACGAATATTCAAGGCATGGCCTAAAGAGACGCGTGAAATCTGCGGTAAGCCTGAGATGCGGGCCAGTGGGGTAAACTCATCCACAGACACGGGATCTACAATGTAGGCTGGTATCCCTCGGGGATCAGCAATACCTCGGGCCAGCAGTCCTCCCAAATTGGATGCATGTTCTCCCTGAACTCCTGCTCGCAGATCAGCCACCATGGCCTCATCCACTAGGTAGGTGCCACTAGGGATAGGCTTGAGCAGACCGCCCCGTCCAACTACCGCGGCCAAATCGGGCTCCCCATGCCGTTCAAGAAAAGCCTCTACAGTTCGCAACCTATAGTCATATTGCTCGCTAATATGGGTGAATTGGGATAAATCTTCGGTGGAGTGCTGAATGTTGGCAAGATGGCATAATTCAACCGGCTCGCTATTTCGGAATAAAGCCAATCGCGTTGAAGTGGAACCGGGGTTAATTACCAATATGAATTGGGCTTTTGTCACAGATGCTCCCCCTTTGAAGTTGAAGTTAAGCAAAGCAATAAGCCCCTCTCGGAGCTTGTTCCAGCCTTTTCTCTACTCTAAGACGACATCTCTAGCCTCATGCGGTCTGCCACCATGGCTATAAATTCAGAGTTAGTTGGCTTTCCTCGCCGCGTGTCTACAGTAAAGCCAAACGTACGGTTAATAGCCTCAATGCTACCTCTCCCCCAAGCTACTTCAATAGCGTGGCGAATAGCACGTTCAACTCGGCTGGGAGTAGTATTGTACTGGGCAGCGATCATGGGATAGAGGATCTTGGTAATGCTATTGATCAACTCACTTTCTTCCGTAACCAGACTAATACCGGTGCGTAAGTACACATAACCCCGAATGTTAGCCGGTATGCCCAGCTCATGTAAGAAATTGCTAATTCTCGCTTCCAGATTGACTTGTTTCTGCTCGTTGTAAGGAGCGACAACGGCCATCGGTTCGTTGTTGACCAATTGCCTGATGCGGGTAGCTAGTGTTTCTAGGTTAAAAGGCTTCAGCACATAGTAGCTAGCGCCAAGCTCCATAACCCTTCGGGTCATCTGTTCCAGACCTAGGGCCGTCAACATGATAACCTTCGGCTTATACCCTTCTTTGCTGGCCAGCTGTTCCAGTACACCGATACCATCTAGGTGCGGCATAATGATGTCTAGAAGCATAATATCGGGTTTAGCTGTATCAATCAACTCTAATGCTTCGGCACCGTTATAAGCGATACCGACTACTTTCATGTCGGATTTTTTCGCCAGAAACTCTTCCACCATTTTTGCAAACTCACGATTATCGTCGACAATTAGTATCCGAATGTTCTTTTCTTCACCCACTCAAAAATCGCCCCTCTCTAGAAACTCCTGACAGTTTGCTATTCGACATCAAAGGTCCTGCCTCCTTCCAATACTTTGATATTTCAGCTTTGCAAAAAGAAGGGCGGGTTCACAACCCGCCGTCTTACGTAAATAGCGCCTGTAAAAGAAGGTGGGCGCCAGTTGCGCTCGCTTTTCCAGCAAACCCGATTCTCGCACCATCCATTCAGCAAATACCCCGTATCCCGAATCCGGCTTGTTGACGAAAACGTGGGTGATTGCCCCCACCAGACGGCCGTTCTGCAGAATGGGACTGCCCGACATTCCCTGCACAATGCCCCCCGTCTTTTCCAGCAACCTAGGATCAGTGACCTTAATCACTAGGCCTTTTCCGCTAGGCTTATACTGCTTGATTACCCTCACAATCTCAACTTCAAATCTTTCTACCTTCTCGCCCTCGATTACAGTCAGCATTTCAGCTTTGCCCGGTTTGATTTCATCTATTAGGGCCACCGGCACCAACTCGGCTCCCTGAGTGACATCCTCAATGATCTCGCCAAAAATGCCAATGCCAGTGTTGCTGGTAAAAACACCAACAACTCGGTCTTCATCCACTACCACGCTACGCTTTTCTCCAGGATAGCCAGTCCGCCCTTGTTCAATCGAAGTTACCCGTGACCGAACTATCTTCCCGGCTTGCACTTCTAAAGCCTGGTTCGTTTCGGCATCAGCAATGACATGCCCTAGGGCACCAAAGGTCCTGCTTTCTTGGTCGACAAAAGTCAAAGTTCCAACGCCTGAAGCCTCATCCCGCAAATAGAGGCCAATGCGCCACCCATGGTTTTCCAGACAATAGACAGGCGTTATCTCGCAGTCAAAAAGCTGTTCTCCCCGCCTAACCCGCAGCTTTACCGGCCTATTTGACCGCCCACACCGCTCTATTTCTTGAGCCACTTGCATTACCGTGGGATTCTCTTTGCCGTTAACAGCCACAATCAGGTCACCAATAGCTAATCCCGCATCCTTGCTGGGCTGCATAGGCCCCGTATCAGTCTTGATGGTTCCGTGACCAACCACCATAGTCGTGGCGCGAATAGTAACACCTATGGAGTGACCTGACGGCGCTACTCGTACGGGCTCCACCACGTTAACCCGCAAGTCTCCTAATGGCAGCCAGCCGAAGAGGCGGAAACGGAGTTTTACTTCAGCAGGTTCTGGGGAAAACAGGGCACAGCTACCTTTTTGCAAAAGAGTTTGGTCAGGACTTAGGGCTTGATCATTGACCGAGAGGCCAGCTTGGTCAGCACTAACACTTATCAAAAAGGGCAGAGGCAATTGCAGTTGAAAAGGCATGCCAGCTGCAATGTTTACTTCCCTTGGGAACCTTGCCCAGCTGCGAAAAAGCGGCGATGCGCAAAAGGCAAGAAAACAGCAGGCTAGAGCCACCCCGAACCATTGCTTCCTACTCAATTCATGTGCACCTCCCTAGGAAAAGTTAGGCGCATGCTGCCAAAATAAAAAGAACCCGGAGTTCTTTTTTAAGGTGTCCGCTGCCGTAAACTCATATACAACGCAGTTTACATAACTGCCTTTGAAACATTTAGCTCTATTGTGAAAAAAAATTCATATACCTATTAAAAAAAGGAACCGCCTTGCTTAATTAGGCGGCTTACTTACTTGCAACTTGCTGCAGCAAATCACGAGCGTGGGCAAGGGCCACTTCACTGGTTTGACCATCCAGCATTCTGGCAATTTCCTCCACCCGCTCTTGCTCGTTTAGTTTCTTTACTTGCGTAAAAGTAGCTTCACCTCTAACTTCTTTGCTGATCAGCAGATGTTGGTCAGCCATGGCTGCAATGCTGGCCAAATGGGAAACACAAATAACCTGTCTCTTGCCTGCCAACTGACGAAGCTTTCCACCCACGGCCAGAGCCAACCGGCCACCTAACCCTGAGTCGATCTCATCAAAGATTAGCGTTTCGACAGGATCATGTTCGGCCAGCAAAGTCTTTAACGCCAACATCACTCTCGACATCTCACCACCGGAAATAACACGAGTTAACGGCTTCGGATTTTCCCCAGGATTAGCATTAAACATAAACTCCACTTCGTCTTGCCCTAAGGGATGAGGCTTGGCCGCCAGATCTGTACGGACCTCTGCCGTTAAAACGGCCTTAGGCAGACCTAAGTCGGCCAGTTGAAGTTGCATTTGTTGCCCTAGAACTGCCGCCGCCTGCTTCCTAGCATCGGTCAACTGCGCTGCTAAAGAACGATAGATATGGGCATAGCGAGCCAAATCGGCTTGGAGCTTCTCTGCCAGCTGTGCACTATTCTCGATAAACTCTATTTCCTCAGCCACCTTCTGGCCATAAGCTATAATACCTGCTAGGGAATCGGCATACTTGCGCTTTAAGCGGTTAACTAGTTCTAAGCGACGTTCTACTGCATCTAGGGCAGCATCATCATAAGTCAAATCATCTTTGTATATCCGTAGACTGCGAGCCACGTCTTCAATGCTATACAAAGCGTCCTGCAATACCTCCGTCCACTGTACAACTGTATTATCAAAACGCTCCACACTGTTTAGCTCGGTAATAGCACGGGCCAACTGGTCAGCAACGGCGGACACACCAGGAGAGCCACCATATAACAGCTGGTAGGCGGAGGTAACTGCTTGATGCAGACGTTCGTAGTTGGCCAAGCGTTGACGAGTAGCCAATAGCTCCTCCTCTTCATCGGGGGCTAAGGCCGCGGCTGCAATCTCCTCCTGCTGGTAACGAAGCATTTCCAGCCGGCGCTCCCTCTCCCGCTCGTCACCCATAACCTCTTTCAGCTGGCCCTCAGTTTCTCGGTACTTCACAACCAGCTCTCTGATCTGCTCCAGCAAATCCAGCACCGGAGCTCCGGCAAACCGATCCAAAACCTCCCGATGTTTCGCCACCTGTAGCAAAGATTGGTGCTCGTGTTGACCATGCAGATCAACCAACAGTCTACCCAGATCACGTAGAAACCCGATGGTCACAAGTTGGCCGTTAATCCGGGCTACTGTGCGTCCATTTTGTTGTATCTCACGGGCAATAATCAACTGGCCATCTTCGACCAGATCCGCATACGGGGGCGGCAAATCCTTTACTTCGAAAACGGCCTGTACAGTTGCCTTCTCCGACCCGGCCCGAATCATATCGGTGGAGCCGCGATAGCCAAGGATCAACGATAGAGCATCCAAGACAAGAGACTTCCCGGCCCCCGTTTCACCGGACAGTACTACCAACCCAGGAGCAAAATCCAGATCCAACTGCTCAATCAGTGCTAGGTTCTCTACCACCAACTTCGCTAACACTAGAGATCCCCCTCTCGGAAACGGGAAGGAGTGCCCCCCAGTTTCTTCCGCAACACATCGAAGAAGCCATTGTCAGAAACCTTCACAAAACGCGCCACTTCCTCAGCTCGGCTGACAACTACTTGATCTCCCAGTTCAATGGGAAAGGACTCCTGACCATCTATGGTCAAGAAGATATCCTCGTGTTGGGCCTGCACGCGGACATGCACCATACTATTCGGAGAAATGACCATCGGTCGGGCGTGCAGACTATGGGGACAAATGGGGGTTAGGAGTATTACACCGATATCTGGATCCACAATGGGTCCTCCCGCACTGAGACTGTAGGCGGTCGACCCAGTAGGAGTAGCCACTATCACACCGTCTGCCGGTAAAGGATCCAGATACTGACCGTCTACCGCTATATGAAGCTCCAACATGCGGCTAAAGGCACCTTTACCAATAACCACTTCGTTCAGGGCCCGCAGATCTCTGATATAGCCCTCACCGCGCTTCACTCCTACTCGCAGTAGCATGCGTTCCTGAACCTCATAGTCACCCGATAATATCAGCTCCATGCTGGAAAACATATCCTGCAGCTCAATCTCCGTGAGGAAACCCAGTTTCCCCAAGTTTACCCCTAAAATGGGCAACCCCCAGTCGGAATAACGACGAACCACATTGAGCAGGGTGCCATCGCCCCCTAACACCACCAGGAGCTGAGCCTTCGACATTTCTGCTTCTTCTACTACCAAATCAAGTCTCTGAATGCGATTCCCCACTTCCCGCGTGCAGCAGGGCTTAATACCATGGGCCTCCAGCCAATCAACCAACTCACGACAGGCTGTTAGAGCCTGCGGTTTTTGCAGATGAGGGATCAATCCTATTGCCATCCAAATCCCCCCTTCTCCTATAAATTCGCTTTGCACCTAGCTTAACCTGCTAGCCCAGTTGTCCATGGGCTAGTTCCACAGTTTTTTCTATGCTCTCGGTGGTAACACTGTCACCGACTCCCTGCTTGAACCAAGCCAAAAACTCAATATTACCTTCTGGCCCTGTGATGGGGGAAAAAGTCAGTCCCAATAAGCCTAACCCAAGGTGGGATGCCTCCTGACAAACCCGTTCAATAACCTGTTTATGAACTGCCCTATCACGCACAACGCCTCGCTTGCCTACCTGCTCCCGCCCCGCCTCAAACTGGGGTTTTATGAGTGCTACAACTTCACCGCCTGGCTGCAACAGTTGCACCACTGGCGGCAGAATAGTAGCTAAAGATATAAAGGAAACATCAATGGTCAACGCATCGGCTTGCTCAGGGAAGTCGCTCAGCTTTAGGTAACGGGCATTGGTTCGCTCCATTACAACAACTCTCGGGTCTAGCCGCAGCTTCCACGCCAATTGGGCATGTCCCACATCTACGGCATAGACCCGTTTGGCACCATGCTGTAATGCGCAATCGGTAAACCCTCCCGTAGAGGCACCTATATCAATAATTACCTTACCCTGTGGGTTAAATCCCAGCTCTCGGATAGCCCGCTCCAGCTTTAAACCTCCTCGGCTCGCGTAGGGATGTTCTTGACCTTGCACTTGAACATCGGCGTCTCTGCGGAACCGAGCACCAGGCTTATCAACCCGTTGACCATTGACCGTGACCAAACCGGCCATAATCGCACCCTGAGCTTTCTGTCGGGTATCAAACAGTCCTAGTTGTACCAAAAGCAAATCCAGTCTCTCTTTCTCGGCCATTCTCAGTCATTCTCCAGTTTCGCTAAAATCTGCGAGCAAATAGCTTCATCGGTCAGGCCTAAAGATGCCAACAGCTCGGCCCGTGTTCCGTGAGGAATAAACCGATCAGGAATACCAATCAACAGGGCATCATGAGGCATTCCAGCAGCGGTGGCCGCCTCTAGAAGAGCCGAACCGCAACCTCCAGCCACTATCCCCTCCTCAATCACCACGGTCAAGCGGTGATGCCCCATGGCCGCAACAAGGCACGGGTCGAGAGGCTTGAGAAAGCGCATATCGTATACGGTAGGCCGCAGACCAGCAAGTGCCAATCGTTCTAGTACCTGTTTTGTCACATCCCAGATGGTGCCACAATTTACTAGCAACACTTCTCTGCCCTCCTGCAGGCACTGGGCACGGCCAATCTCCACAGGCTGCGCAGGTCCTACTGGCATACCATCAGTCACCCCGCGCGGATAGCGAACCGCAACAGGTCCTAGATGCCGACAGGCTGCAGTCAACATGTTCACCAACTCTTGACTGTTACGCGGCAACATTATAGTCAGATTGGGCATTTGCCGCAGCATGGCCATATCAAAGACTCCCTGATGGGTTTCTCCATCCTCTCCTACCAGACCTCCCCTATCAATGGCAAACACCACGGGCAAGTTAGGTAGGCAAACATCGTGAATAACTTGGTCATAGGCCCGCTGGAGGAAGGTGGAGTACACGGCAAACACTGGGCGTAAGCCGCCGGCGGCCAAGCCGGCAGACATAGTCACCGCGTGCTGTTCCGCAATCCCCACGTCGAAGAAGCGTTCAGGATATTTTCTATGGAAAGCGCTAAGACCAGTACCATCGGGCATGGCTGCTGTAATGGCCACGATACGTTTATCCTCTTCCGCAATAGCTAATAGGGTATTACTGAAAACCTCTGTATAAGTTGGTGCTTTTGACTTAACCAGCAGTTCCCCCGTAGAAGGATTGAAAGCACCTACCCCGTGGAACAGGTCAGGATTTGTAACCGCTGGTCGATAACCTTTGCCCTTTACCGTTTGGCAGTGTACCAAGACTGGACCGGGGGTGTGTTTTGCTACCAACAGCATTTCTTCCAGAGCCACTGAGTTATGACCGTCCACCGGCCCCAAGTAGGTAAAACCAAGCTCTTCAAAGAGCATTCCCGGAACCAGCAAGTACTTAAAACTATCTTTAAGTCGCTCGCTGATTTCCGCAACCCGACCTCCGACAAGGGGGATTCTTTGCAGTAAGGCCTCTATGTCGGCTTTTGTTCGCAAATAGCTGGGGGCCGTTCGAGCCCGTGCTAGGTAGCGAGACAGGGCTCCCACGTTTCTAGCTATCGACATTTCATTATCATTAAGCACTACGATAAGATTGCGACCCAGATCGCCCGCATGATTGAGGGCTTCCCATGCCATACCTGCCGTCAATGCCCCATCGCCTATGACGGCAACCACATGATGGTTCTCACCGGCCAAATCACGGGCAATAGTCATACCTACAGCAACGGAAATGGAAGTACTACTATGACCGGCCACAAAATGGTCATACTCGCTCTCTGTGGGCTTGGGGAAACCAGACAACCCGCCCATTTTCCGTAGGGTGGAGAACTTCTGATAACGCCCGGTAATCAGTTTGTGGGCGTAGGTTTGATGCCCTACATCCCAAATAAGGCGATCACGGGAGAAATCAAAGACCCGGTGCAAGGCCAGAGTCAACTCTACTACGCCCAAGTTGGATGCCAAATGCCCTCCATTCTTGGCCACCACGCGCACAATCTCCTCGCGCAGTTCCCGCGCCAACTGTCTAACTTGCGCAATACTCAATCGCTGCACATCACGGGGCGATTGAATTGTTGGCAAAATAGCTGCCATTTAAAGTCACCCACCTTTCCCGCTGCCCTAATGAGTATGCCAAATAGCGATCATGGCACCTAGAATGGCACCAACTATTACCTCGAAGGGTGTATGTCCTAGCAGCTCTTTGAGCCGCTCTTCCCGCAAGGGCTTATTAGCTGCCAGTTCGTTGACAATCTTATTCAGTACCCGCGCCTGTTTGCCAGCGGCGCGACGGACTCCGGCCGCATCGTACATCACGATAAGGGCAAAAACAAGAGTTATGCCGGTAAGTGGATTATCCCAGCCCTCCTTCAACCCGACGGCTGTAAACAAAGCCACAACCAAAGCCGAATGGGAACTGGGCATGCCTCCCGCACCGACAAAACGGGCCAAACTGAGGCGGCCCTCCTTGTACCAGTAAAGCAGAGTTTTTGCCCCCTGAGCTACTACCCAGGCTAGCAAAGCTGCCTGCAAGACTTCATTATCGGCTAACGACCAGACATTCGTGTGGCGCATAACAACCCCCCTGCTAAATGTCCCGTTCCGCCAAGAAACTGGCCAGCGCCCTCAAGGGCTCGGCTTCTGGGCCAAAAGGCGTCAGGCTGACTTGCGCCTGGCGTATCAGTTCCTGCACCCGGCGTCGGGACTCGCTAATCCCATGGATAGCCGGATAGGTCAACTTGCCTCGGGACTCATCTTGGCCGGTCTGCTTTCCTAGCTTCTGGCTGTCACCATAAATATCTAGCAAATCGTCGGTGATCTGAAAGGCCAAGCCGATAGCATAGGCGTAATCAGTCAATGCAGCTAACTGAGCTGGCTGGGCTCCCGCCAAAATGGCACCCGCGCGCACGCTTGCCACTAGCAACGCCCCGGTCTTATGCTCATGAATGTAGAGCAGTAGCCGGTTTGGATCCTCATGCTGGTACCGTTCTTTTTCCCATAATATATCGGCAGCCTGACCGCCAACCATTCCTTGTCCGCCGGCTGCCCTTGCCACCTCAGCTATTACTCGCAGTACCTGTTCTGCTGCAAAGCCGTCCAGTTTCTGTGATAAAATCTCAAAACATAGCGTAAGCAACGCATCCCCGGCTAAGACGGCCATTCCTTCTCCAAAGACCTTATGGTTGGTGGCCTTGCCTCGCCGCCAATCGTCATCATCCATAGCCGGCAAATCGTCGTGGATTAGCGAATAGGTATGTAGGCACTCAAGAGCGCACGCCGCTGGTAACAGCTGCTCCTTTGCTACCTCCTGGTTGGCAACCGCTTCAGCCGCCGCCAGTAGGAGTATGGGGCGTAACCGTTTTCCGCCAGCGAAAAGGCTGTAGGCCATAGAATCCCTCAGCTTCACTGGTCGGGGAGCGAAGTCTTCCAACAAGCGTTCCAACCAGTCATTGATCAGCTCAGCCTGTTGGGCCATATAGGCCCTAAGATCAAAAACCAAATCTAATATCCCCCCAAACCAGACAGCGGTTGTCTCTTGCTCTGCCCTTCCTTGTCAGTCACCAACAGTTCTACTTTCCTCTCGGCCTTCGCCAGCCTTTCCTGGCATTGACGCACCAGATTAATACCTTCAGTGAACAGCTCTAGCGATTCCTCCAGCGACAGGTTTCCACCTTCAAGTCGCTCCACTACCGTCTGTACCTGCTGCAGGCATTCTTCAAATGTGGCCGGAGGAGTCGCCATTTCTTTCGGCTGCGGCATTCTCTCTACCTCCTACTGAAATAACTTGGCTGTAAATACGACCCTGGTTTACAACTGTTTCCAAGAAGTCGCCAATTGCAACTTGCTGCGGGAAGCGGACAACCTCGCCGGCTTGATTTAGGGTGATTGTATACCCCCTGGCCAGCACGGCAAGTGGGCTCAACGTCTGAAGACGGGCGGCATAGGTCTGGATCTGGCTGCTTCCCCATTCCAACTTACTCTTCATGGCCCGCAACAAGCGCTCCTGCAACCCGTCCAGAGTTTGGGCTAGATTCTCCAGTCTGCGTTCCGGATGCAACCGCATAAGGCGAGCGCTCAAGTCGCTGGTTACTTGAGACTGGCGCAAAAGGCAGTTTTGCATGGTGGTTGCAAGCCTACTCTGCAAAGCTAAGAGAGTAAGTTCCAACTCGGCCATTACAGGTACTACAGCCTCAGCAGCAGCGCTCGGGGTGGCTGCCCGATAATCGGCTACAAAGTCGGCAATAGTAAAGTCGGTTTCGTGCCCCACCGCAGAGATCACCGGTTTGGAGCAGTTGAATATGGCTCTTGCCACTTGCTCATCATTGAAGGCCGACAGTTCCTCAATGGAGCCGCCGCCACGACCCACGATAATCACATCTACATCGGGGATCTGATCAAGTTGCTTAAGGGAGTTAGCAATACTTGCTGGTGCTTCCGCACCTTGAACTATAGTAGGGGCAACCAGCACACTAACACAGGGGAAGCGGCGGAAAATGATGCTCAAGAGATCCTGCAGCGCAGCTCCTGTAGGCGATGTGGCAATACCTATGGTCCGAGGTAACAGAGGCAATGGGCGCTTACGTTCTGGGGCAAAAAGCCCTTCCCTCTCCAGCTTATCCTTTAGTTCCAAAAAGGCTATGTATAATTTACCCTCACCGGCAGGGCGCAAACTACTGACATAGAGCTGGTATTGGCCGTCCCGCTCGTACACACTAATGCTTCCCTGCGCTATCACGCTCATACCGTCTCGAGGCGCGAATTGCAGGCTTAACGCTTTACTTCGAAACATCACACATTTTAGCCGACTATCCTTATCTTTCAAAGTAAAATACATGTGCCCCGAGCTGTGATGCGTGAAATTGGATATCTCCCCTTCCACCAGCACCTGAGTAAGAATCTCATCACCGTCTAACAAGGCGCGCAAATAGCTGGTGATTTGACTAACTGAGAATACGCGTTGCATCAACCACCCTCCCTATTTAACAGGTACTGGACACGGGCTAAGTTAGCAATCCCCACGGCGTTATCGGTGCAGAGCTGGGCAGGCGTAAAGTGAAGCCCCATACGCCCCCCCAGACGGTGCTCCAATCGCCGACGGATCAGTTGGTTGCTCATGACGCCTCCTACCAGTAGAACCTCATTTAAACCTTCCTTCTCCGTCGCCCACCTCAAGCCCTTTTCTAGAGAGTTGGCCACGACACGTAGGGTAGCAAAGGCGATTTCGTGGGGGTCCTCCCCTTGCTCGATTAGGCGCAGCGCAGCCGAGCAAGGCCCGGAGAAGCTCAGCCCGGTAGGTGACGCAACTGAGGGCAAGCTTATGCGGCCACTGGCCTGGCTAGCCAACTGCTCTAAAGCAGGGCCAGCTGGGAACGGCAAACCTAGGGCTACCCCGACACGGTCAATCATCTGACCAGCACTTAGATCAGAGGTCGCCAAGAGCAGATGGATGGCAAAACCAGCTCTTTCAGAGCAAGGAGTAACACGCAAAATCTCCGTCGTGCCTCCCGATATATGTACAGCTAAGAAAGGTCCCTGAAACCGCATGCTCTGCAGTCCGGCAGCAATATGCCCCTCTTGGTGAGAAAACCTGTAAAGAGGGACCTCTCTTGCACTGGCTATTCCGCCAGCCATGGCTAAACCTGCCAGAAAGACAGGCATATAGGAGTCGGCCTGTGGTCGGGGTCTAGCGCTCACTGCTACTGCAGAGATTTCCTTGGGCAGTTTGAACTCGTTCCACACCTCACTCAGATGACGTACATGATAGAAAACCCCATCACTCTGGCGCAAACCCCGCTCGCCAGCCGCGACAGGCAATAGTCTACGGATATCATGAACCAAATTGCCCGCCACATCTACCACTGCCAGTGAAGTAGTATAACAGCTAGTATCTATACCGAGGAAATATTTAGACATACTATAACTCCCTTGCCACACTACCTAAGAGCCCATTGATGAAGCGACCAGACTCCTCGGTGCCATAGCGATGGGCTAATTCCACCGCCTCGTTGATAATGACCCCAGCAGGGGTTTCGGTGGAACCTAACATTTCCCCTAATGCGAGGCGCAAGATACTGCGGTCTACACGCGGAAGACGGTTCAACTCCCAATCCACACTCTTGGCGCGGATGATAGCATCGCTCTCCGCCTGTTTACTTACCGCCATCTGCACCAATTGCCGGGCAAAAGGGACGAGGGCCTCTGAGAGCGGTGTTGTCTCCAAGGCAAAAGCAAACGCATCCTCCTGTGAAATATGGCCAATATCCAGCTGAAAGAGAGTGCGCAAAGCAACTTCTCGTGCTAAGCGGCGGCTCATGGGCATCATTCCTTTTCCAAGCAAACTTAGTTCTCGCATTTCTTATACTAGCATATCCGCAGCCATCAAGTGCATATCGACATCTCAGTTTACCAAATCCTACAAAAAAGAAAACCGCGAGACGCGGTTTCAACATACTTGACCTACTTGGATTTCCCCGATTCTTCACCTTTAGCATCGGGAAAAAACACGCTCTGTACATGCACATTAGCTTCCACAACTTCCAGGCCGGTCATATTGGCAATGGCATTCTTAACGTTTTCCTGTACTTTGCGGGCCACTACCGGGATACGAGCCCCATGCTCAACTATGATGAAGAGGTCGACGACCACCTGTTTTTCGCCAACTTGTACTTTTACGCCTTTCGCGAGATTCTTCTTACCCAACATTTCGGAGACGCTCCCGGCCAGGCCACCGCCTCCCATTCCAGCTACTCCTTCCACCTCGCTGGCGGCCAGACCGGCAATGACAGCCACCACATCATCGGAGATGCGGATAGCGCCAGCTTCGCGCACCAGTTCATGGGCATTATTCTTATCCATTTGTTGGCCTCCTTCCATTATCCGTAGCTAGTACAAAAGGTGAGGATAGGTCTAGATACACCCCCATTATACTCAAGGAACACCAGTATAACAATGTTAAAGGGAAGGAATGTCATTTTCTCTCTATCACTCTTACGCTGTTTACATCAAGCTGCAGCGTACTGGCCACCAATTCAATTATCTGGATGGCTTGGGCTTGGCTTAAGCCGTCACTCTTAACTAACAGATGGGCCACGTCCCCGTTTAACATAAGCAGAGCATCGGAATAGCCTTTGCCTATGACCAGCTTTTCCACCGCCAGCTCCTTCTCCATAGTTGTTGTTAGGTCCAACCAGGCCTGTTGAGCCTGTCTCCGGACTTCATCGCTAGTATTACTGTTATTGATAATCTCCCGTAACAAATCCAGCTGCATACTACGCTGCTTCTCCCGTTCTAAGCGGTACTCATTGAAGAAATCCTTTTCTGGTGGAGCATAGCCCTCCAAGGAGTTGTCTGGCATTAACCCCTTGGATGGAGCCCCAGTGGTGGGCGCCAACGGTTCTCCTTCTTCAGCTAAGAGAGGCAGACTCTTATAGTAGGCATTCATCAAATAGTATCCAGATATGGCCAGCAGCATGAGTAAACTCACACTCAACATGACAGATTTGCCTCGGATAACCATCGCTCCACCTCATTTCCCTGGCAGTATTTCTACGGCATGGGCCGGTACATTGCAGATCGCCTGCACTGCCCTCAATAGTTCTAATCGAATGGCCGAATTGTCAGCCCCTTGGGCGACGATGACCACCCCCCTGATAGGTGGCAGTTTTTCTTGTAACAACAGCAGTTGATTATTGCTGGTTACCAGATTGCTGGATTGGTTCTCCTCCGTCGTAAGACGAGTACCGCCGTTGCCATCCCTTTCTTCTGTGGTTCTTTGCGAAGACTGCATACTAACAGCCGGCACTATTTCGGGACCACTGTCTAGTGAGAGCATCACTCGCACTTTGCCTACCCCTTTTATCTCCGCTAACAATTCAGCCAACTGCTGCTCTAACTGCTGCCGATAGGCAGAGACCTGTTGTAAAGAACTTCCTTGGGTTTGCGTCTTATTGCTATCTACCAACGTGGAAGGCAGCAAGGGCGCTGCTGCCTCTTTTCCCGGCCACAAAAGCTGGAGTGCTAGTAGGGCGACTACCCCCAGCAGTCCCAGCATCAAGATGCGGTTATTACTCAAACGTTGCCAAATGACCCCCATGTGCTCTCCAATTGCGTGCTGAGATGGCTGACTCGACATCCAAACCCCCCTCTTTCTATCCTATTTCACGATCACCGACACCTGGTCTTCAGTTAGGAGAAAGTATTTGGCTATTGCCTGCTGCACCCGCCGGCCAGTTCTAGTCATTGCCTCTATTTGCGTCTCATCCAGTGACCGGCTGGGCTCCAATTCTATTTGGACCTCTTCCACTGGAGCGACTAAACTTTCACGGCAGACTACTTCAATTCTAAGAATACGACCAAAGTCGGCGGCCTCCCGATCTTCAACAAAAGCTATGTTGCAATCGATCAGCTCTACGTCACCTACTAACGCTACTATGTCGCTGATTTGTGTCTCCAGCATACGGCGATAAGTAGCTAACAGGTTGGCTTCATTTTGTTGCCGGAACAACTCACTGCCTGCCTGAAGTTGAGCCCAAGCAGTCTGGGCTTGCGCCTGTCCCAGTAGTTCGCCCACGTCCCAGGAGGCCCGGGTTAAGGCCAATAGAGGCTGAAGCATGGTTAGAACCAGAACCAGAGCCACCGCCAGATGGGCGTAACGACGCATGCTGCCTTGCGGTAGTATCAACTGCAAGAAGGTGGCCATGACTACTATTACCAGTACATTACGGACAAAATCTCTTAGGGCCGCTAGTGCCATATGCAACCTCCCTATCGCAGCATTAGGGCACTATTGCCCGCGCCTACGATTACCGTAATCAGAACGAAGAGCATTACGCCGACCACGGCCAAGGCACCAAAAAAGTAGGTAAAGATACCCGAGATTTCGTTGAGAGCATTGGACAAGAGTCCTCCGCCCAAAGGTTGAACAACAGCTGCTACAATGCGATAGACGGCTAGAAGTGCGATGATGCGTATGGCTGGTAATGCACAGTAAAGGAAAATACCCACAACCCCAATAAAGCTCAGTGTATTGCCAATAAGTGCGGTACAACCGGCTATGGTCTCGAAACCGTCAGAAAGCATGCCTCCTACTACAGGGAGAAAAGCTTTGACCGCAAACTTCCCGGCGCGAAAAACCGCTCCATCTGCCACTGCTCCGACTGTAGCCTGAGCAATATTAAATCCCACAAACAACATGAACAGAACTCCCATTATTCCCGCCCCAACGTCACGCAACAGAAAGGCCAAGCGCGAGATTTTGATGTTCTGGGAGAGATTGTTGACTAGGATTAAAACACCAGCAAAGAAAATAAGGGGAACCGCTAGGTTCACGATCAAGGTACTAATGGCATTCAACACCAGCAACAATAGGGGGTTAAAGAGGGCAGCCGAACTGACGCTTCCGGCCGCCATCACCACGGTTAATAAAAGTGGAAACAAGGCGTGAACAAAGCTCAGCATTGAATCCAGAGCGCTGCGAGTCGCACTGAGGGCCCGTCCGTAGCTCTGTAAGGCAAAACCCATCACCACTAGAAAGCAAATCAGATAAGCAATATCAGCCACCTTTCCATCAACCGCTTCATGCAGATGCTGCAGCAATACACATAGCATTGCCAACACCAAAAGCCGTATGAGTAAACTGGACTGGGCTGCCAACTCACGGAACAACAGGGCACTTAGACTCTTGGCAGTATGTGCCAGAGAAAAGCCCTCTTGGTTCTTGATGGAGTTAAGCACCCCCCTTAAAGACAGGTCGGGCAACAGTCCCTCGTATTCCTCTTCCAGTCGACGTAGGTATGCGTCTAGTTGGCTGGTGTCTAGGGCCTGCAATTGCTGCTCTAGGATCTCGTCTACGCTGACGCTGCTTGGCTCACTGCAGTTTGCTGCCTTAAGATCAGTAGGGAAAAGCAAGGTAATTGTCAGTACTAATAGCAATAGCTTGCGAACGATCTCTATCACCTCCTGATGCCCTAGGGTAACAGTTGCAGTACCGAGTCCAAAATCACAAGCACGATTGGTACGGATAAGGCCATGATAATCACCTTACCAGCCAGTTCAACTTTGGTGGCGATTGCCCCCTCTTGGGCATCACGACAGATTTGGGCACCGAACTCAGCGATATAGGCTACCCCCACAATCTTCAACAAAGTGGAAAGGTGCAAGCTCCCCACTTCCGTCTTGCCGGCAATAC
The DNA here is from genome assembly GCA_029781045.1 of Bacillota bacterium. Taxonomy (GTDB): domain Bacteria; phylum Bacillota; class UBA994; order UBA5500; family UBA5500; genus UBA5500. The sequence goes on from JAKOXL010000029.1 coordinate 194,075, forward strand.
TTCCCAATGTGTTGACTATCATACCGATCCGTGGAACGGCGGTGGCGAAAATCAACACTCCAAGCAGCAGAGAAAGCAACAATGCCAGCTCGGGCCGGGTCTGACGGAGGATAATCAGAAGTACAACCCCTACAACAGCCAGGAACACTATGGCGACTATATCCATTACAACCCAATCCTTCAGAACTGGAACATAGCTCGTATGCTGGAAAACAGCTCGTTCATCCAGCGGATAACGGTAAACATAACTACGATAACTCCCAGCAGAACGAGTAGCTGGGCATACTCTTCTCTTCCCGAGTTTTCCAAGATGCTATGCAGTATGGCAATAACAAAACCAAAAACGGCAACCTGTAAGATAACTAGATAGTTGATACCGCCCACATTCGCTTACCCCCTTAGCTTGACCTACACTAAGACTATGACCAGCAGCAAGCCAGATAGTACGCCCAAATAGCGCCACATACGTTCATTCTGTTGTCGCTCCGCTTCCGCAGTCATTGCTTCCCTTTCCAGATGCTGCACGGCCAGCAGCAGGTGACGCTCTTGATCACGGCTATCGGAAAGGCCTAGAACCGCTCCCAGTTGCCTGACAACCATCAAGTCTCTTGTTCCCAGGGCTGATTGCCTTGCCAAAGCCTCCAACCCCAACTCCCAAGCCGCCTGTGCCGTGTTGCCAGGCATCGATAGATGTTGAGCTGCCACCTGAAACATGTCGCTAATCGGAGACCGGTGGGTAGTTGCTAAAGTGGCAAAGGCCTCTGGCAACGGAGTAACGCCGTAGCTGATCTCCGTGGCCAGTCCCTGTAACGCCGACTGCAGCTGTCGCAGGTGTCGCGGGCGATCCCGGTAACGCCGGGAAATCTCAAATCCAATGGTGGTAGTAGCCAGTATGATAAAGCCACTGGCCACTATCTTTATGAGTAACAGCCACATATGACTTTACCTCCCCACCTTTTGCCGTTTGGCGTCAAGCACCGCTTCAATGGTTCCCGGTCCTGCCCGAGAACTGAGAAGAATAAAGCGTGTAAAGGATCCTCGGAGCAACAGGTCTTTTAAGGCAGGCCGTTTCAGCAGTTCGTCCCAAGAACTACCATGGGCTGTAGCCAAAACGGTAACTCCACAATGCAGAGCTTCTTCGATGGCCTCTGCGTCTTCCCGCCGTCCAATTTCGTCGGTCACCAATACCTCAGGGCTCAATGCCCTCAATGCCATCATCATTCCTTCAGCCTTAGGACAAGCATCCAACACGTCAGTGCGGGGCCCCACATCTAATTGAGGAACCCCTTGATAGCAAGCGGCCAACTCCGAACGCTCGTCCACCACCGTTATCTTGTAGGCCCGCGGACAGTTTTGTCCCCAACTCAAGTTGCGCACCAGATCCCGCAATAAGGTGGTCTTGCCGCCTTGAGGGGGGGCGATCAACAGGGTGCTGCAAAGCTCGCCCTCTTCCGCAAACAGGAGGGGCAGAATTTGCAGGCCACATCCCTTCACTTCACGCGCAACGCGAATGTTAAAGCCACTGATATACTTCAGTGTACGAACGCGCCCGTTCTCCACCACTGCCCGGCCAGCTAGTCCGATGCGGTGCCCGCCCGCTATGGTAACGTACCCGCATCGTAGTTCGGTTTCCAATGCATAGATAGAACTCTGACTAATAGTGGCTAGCATATGCCGCACCCCATGCGCCGTAGCAATCATCGTGTGGGTCCATTCCTGCTGTAATCCGGTGGTAGTGAGCACCCTTTCCCCAAAGGTGCCATAGGCTAAGATAGGTTGTCCCTGCCTAATACGTAATTCCTGCACTTGTTCCAGAATATACGTCGGTGACTGCAACAGAGGAGCCTGCCACTCCTCAGGAAACAGGTTCAAAAGTGTTTTCCAAACCTCCATGGCAACACCCCCACCTTGCTACAATGCTATGGCCTGTCCGAGCTATTTATGCCAGCTGCAAAAAGAAAGCTATCTGCACTGTAGCAGATAGCTCTTGCTGGACTACTTGCTAAAACGTCCCTGTTGGCGTATTCTAGGTAGGATTGGAAAGCAAAACGGTTTGGCCACAAGCTGGACAACGAGTGGCCGCATCTGCCACCGCCTCATAGGACACCGACACCCGCGAGCGACAGTGAGGGCAGGCTATATCCATCCTATCTTTCATGTTAGGTTGGTCCACTGCCAGCTTTTCCACCACGTTTAGCAACTCCCCAATAATGTCTAGGCTGGACATCCAAAGGGTGTCATCATCATCTTCGCCATTCCTACTGGCATGGGCCTGCTGACGTAATGCCATAGTTCGCTGTTCCAAAGCTCGGAGACGATCTACCACGCTTTTTCTGTCACTCATCACTAACCCACTCCTTGCTATAACCTCCTGTGGTTAATGTCCCACCTCGGGAAAAAAACATACGATTACTCGAGTCATCGCTTAAGCTCACGTCTTACTCGTTCAACACATAGCATGTAGGGAACCGCAATACGTTTTCTGTGAGGGTGATAGATTTGCAGTGCATAGACGCCTGTCGGCGCATCGACGCCGCCCTAGGGCAAGCCCAGATTATTCGTCCGATGGCTAGGCCCAATCCCGCAGCTCGCTTTGCCTCCTTTCGCATTGGACCAACTCCCTTTTCTGTCAGCCCGAGCCAGGCTCAAGAGTTACGGGCTATGGGAGAGCACTGGCGCAACTTTTACATAGCCATGGATAGGCTTTACTGGTTGAGTAAAGGCGGAGAAGCCCCGGCTTTTGTGGCCAAGTATCTGGACGCGGGCAAACCCAGTTGGCTGTTGGAGCTAGCTCAAGCTGATGCCTATCGGGAACAGATACCGATCATTATTCGCCCAGACCTGCTATTAACCGCCTCTGGTTGGAAAGCTACAGAACTGGACTCGGTTCCGGGCAGCATGGGTTTGCTTGCCTTCTTTGAACAGGTATATGCTTCCTGGCCTCTGCTGGGCGACGGTCAGACGGCGGCTGCCATGGCTAACGCGCTATTAAACCTATTGGACTCCCGAGAACAGTCTGCGATTGTCATATCCGAAGAATGTTCAGGATACAGGGCCGAAACAGCTTGGCTCTCTCGTCATTGGCAGGAGCAGCACATTCAGATTCCCACCATTTATCCAGAGGACCTGCAGATCAAGAACGGCCAAGTGCGCTATCAGGGAGAGCGACTACACCTCATCTATCGATTCTTCGAGCTATTCGATATTGAGAACATTCCCGGAGCAAAGGATCTGCTGTATTTGGGAGCACAAGGGAAGATAAGAATAACCCCTCCACCCAAACCTCATCTGGAGGAGAAAATGTGGTTTGCCTTTTTCCACCATCCACTGCTGCAATCCTATTGGATTCAGCTTTTGGGAGGTGAAACCTTCAACTACCTAAAAGGAGTGATCCCTCCCACTTGGTTGCTCTGCAGTGACCAGATAGCCTTCGCTGGCGGTCCTTGTGGTTCCCTGTCTAAGCTTAAACAAACCAGCCGCCGCAGTCGGCCCTTTGTGCTCAAACCCTCCGGCTTTTCCCCCTTGGCATGGGGCGGCCATGGTCTCAGCCGAGGTAAAGATTACACCACCACTCGCTGGGTTCAAGCTATTGACAATTGTGTTGCCCAGGAGTACCAGTCTCCTTACATAATCCAGGTTTATCAACAATCGTTGCCCCATCGGGTTGAGTACTATGAATACTCTCAGGAGAGTATCCATTCCTTCGAAGGCAAATTGCGTCTCTGCCCCTATTACTTCTTGCAGGGAGCAAGAGTAGTTCTTTCCGGCGCCCTTGCCACCCTCGTTCCGCTTAGCAAGCCCATCATTCACGGCATGACTGATGCGGTAATGGTGCCAACGGTTATCGAATCATAGCCCACTAAGAAAAGAACAGGCGTGTCGCAAGACGTTTTTGGAAAACGTGTGCGAACACGCCATTCTTTCTCTATGGGACCAAGCTCTAGGAGCGATGGACCGTGGCCATGTAAAGCGTCTAGTTGCCGGTCTCCGAAATAAGCCCCCGTGGGCTTTACTTATCGGTTTCTATTCTCCCTGCAGGCTAAAACCATGACGGCCTAAGAAGCTCCCTAGTTCAAAGTAGTTGCCCCCGGAGTAGGCAACCGGCTGCAACCGTTGCTGATCAATAGCCTGCTTACCATCCAATACTTCCTCGTCCGCATGCACAGCCACAATGCGGGCAAGAAACAGGGCGTGGGAACCCAGCAAAAGCTCTTGCTCCACCTTGCATTCCAGGTTCAGAGGGCACTCGGCAATCAGGGGTGCATATCGCAACTGACTAGCCGGTATGGGCGTAAGGCCGCATTGGTCGAATTTGTCCACATCGCGCCCACTGACCGCACCGCAGTAGTCCAACGCTTTCGTCAGATTCTTGGAAGGAATGTTGACCACAAACTCACCTGTATCTGCAATCATCTGGTAGGAATAGCGTAGTGGACGGACCGCAATGGAAAGCATAGGTGGATCGGAACAGACTGTTCCCGCCCAAGCAATAGTGATAACGTTTTGCCTATCTTCCTCCGTGCCACAGCTGACCATCACCGCCGGTACCGGGCACAGCAGGGTATGTGGTCTCAGTTGAATCTTGGCCATTTCATTACCCCTTTACAATAATATCTCTGCCAGCTGGGAAAACCTTTGAATCACATAGTCAGCTTTCGCTAACTCCTGCGTCTCTCCCAAGCCGTAGGCGCAGCCGATGGTTAATAGGTTATTCTCCTTACCAGCATCAATGTCATGCCAACGGTCTCCTACCATTGCCGCCGGCTGGGGAAAGCACGACAACACCTGACTAAGGATTTGACTCTTAGTGAGCCCGGGAAAGTCGCCGGCACAAAAGCGGGCCGCGAAAAGGTGGCCAATACCTAACGCATCGGGAACTGCCTGCAGATAACCGGGTTCGCAGTTACTCAAAACGCAGAGAGTTACTCCCGCAGCGTGCAGCTTCTCCAACGTGTCACTAACTCCCGGAAAGGGCTGGGCCCAGCCTTGGCTCAGCAACTCCAATTCGGCCTTAGCCATCAAATGGTTAGCTTTTTGCCGCACTTCACTACTAGCATCAGGCAGTAGTGTTTGCCAGATCTCCTCTATAGGATAGCCTAACGTCGGGAGTAGCACATCATCATGGGGCACCGGAGAATCCAACTCCTCCAAGACGCGGCGGAAAGCTGGCAACGCTACCCTATGGGGAGGCCAGAGGGTGCCGTCCAAGTCAAAGAAGACGGTTCTTATCTGCAAAGTGATCATCCTCGGTCATTCTTATTTCAAGGCTAAACAAAGCGCAGTTCTTCAATAGCATCCAAGTTAAGGCAGACTTGCCGTAGCAGCTGCAAAGCATGCACTGCATCATTCAGGTCCAGCATCTCCACTGGCGAATGGGAATAGCGTCGCGGCATGGTAACGGCAGCGCTAAGAATACCATCTCGTACCAGATGCATGGCCGAAGCGTCCGTGTTTCCACCGCTGAAGACGGCCAACTGATAGGGCACTTGGGCCTGCTCCGCCATCTCTACCAGAAACTTCTTGACACTAGGATTGAGTAAGAAGCCCCTTGGCCCGCCGCCGCTTAGCACTTGAATCACCGGCCCACGGCCAATGTGAATAGGTAGCTCTTTGTTGGTATTAATGTCGGGAGTGTCCCCTGCAGGTACCGTATCGAGAGCTATGGCTAGATCGGGATTCACCCTATGGGTTGCCACGGTGGCACCCCTAAGCCCCACTTCCTCCTGCACCGTAATGACCGCATATATTTCCCCTGCAAAATCAACTCCCTGCAAACTGGCCAACAACTTGACCAGCACAGCGCAACCAATACGGTCGTCGACAGCTTTGCCAAAAACCCGGTCGGGATTGCCGCCGAGGGAGTCCAGCTCAGCCACATAGACTATTGGATCGCCCACCCGAATCCCTAGTGCGGCCACTTCTTCAGCCGAATCGGCACCCACATCAATATAAAGATTATCAGATGCCACCACGCGAGTGCGTTCTTCCGGCGTCTGCATGTGACCTGCTTTTACACCAATAATACCTATATGCCCGTTTACCAACACTTTACGCCCCAGCAACAAAGGATCCAGAGTCCCGCCTACTTTATGGAAACGAATAAAGCCATTGGCTTCAATGCTCTTAACCATGGCGCCGATCTCGTCTGAATGGGCAGCTATCATCAGACGTGGGCCCGGACGGGTACCCCGTTTTAGGGCAAAAACATTGCCGAAGCGGTCTACCTCCACTTGATCAGCCAGCGGTTGCAGTAGCCCAACTAGGTGGCGCACAACTTCCTGTTCTTGCCCCGCCAGACCAGTAATGGCGGTCAACTCAGCCAACATACGCTTTAGTTCTTCCTTCATATCTTTCCCTCCATCCATCTAGCCATTATAGTCTTATTCGCTATCCCTGACTGCTTCCCTGCGGTCAGGGAACAAAGAAAACAGGCTTGCCGGAGGCAAGCCCAAGTTGCAACTAGGGATTGGTTGCTTCTTGTTCAGTTTCACCGGCCACTTCATAGAGGCCAGCGAAGGAATATCCGGTACGCTCCTCACCCTGTTCTTTGAGATAGATAATGCGATCAAGATTGTGATCCTTGTTGAACACCAATGTATATTGTTCCACGCTTTCATTGTCATCGCCCGAGGTTTTCAACACCGTGACCACATTAAGGGTATCAATCTTCTGCTGAAAGACAATCATATAGCTCTTATCATGAACTGCTGCCGAAAGCCGGTTCAAAACCTCCGGCATATCAATATAGAAATCGGGTAGGTTGTTGGTGGCATAGTCTACCTGCTTCTCTGTCTCCAAGTCGGTGAATGCCCAAACCGTATCCTTCTTTTCCACATCGTATGTGGCCCATTCGTCATCCCCAGCATAGTACCCAAAGCTAAAAGACTTTATCTCTGGCCAATCGGCCCGTAACCGATCAATGCCCCGATCTGCTATCTTGCGCAACACCCGGGCTGGGGCACCCGCATAAGTACTAAGGTTAAGATTAGGGAACAGATAGGTCCCGATAAAGATGAGAAAAACAATAATCACAAGTGCAGAAGGTATAATTATGTCCCACTGGGGCCCCTTCTTACCTTCGCGGGCAGCCCGCCGCCGTGCTTGTCTGTTCATAGTTAACAACCTCCCCATTAATGCTCAATGCCGGCTTGAGCCGGAATACCTTGACGCCAATGATGCTTAATCTCTCTAACTTCGCTAACTAGATCAGCCGCCTCCTGTAGTCGCTGACTTGCCCCACGACCGGTTAGCACCAAAGTCACACTTGGCTGCCTAGTTTCCATCAGTTCCAGGACATCCCTTTCGTTTATAAGCCCGTAGTCAATAGCTACGTTAATCTCATCCAAGACAATCAAATCGTAATCACCGCGATTGCTGGCCCGACGTGCCCGTTCAAAAGCGTCTCGCGCTAAGCGGATATCGATCTCATCCGGATTGTCGGCGTTCACGAAGACATCGCGACCACACTGCAAAACATCGGCCTGAGGCAAGAAGCGACGCAAGGCTTCCACCTCGCCAGTAGGACGCCCTTTCATAAACTGCACTACAAGAACCCTCTGATCATGTCCAAGAGCTCTCAGGACTAACCCCATGGCGGCTGTAGTCTTGCCCTTCCCATCCCCCGTATATACCATTACCAAGCCCTTTCTCTGCAAGCTGCCACTTCCTTTCTCTACGCTATGCTGCTATGAGAGCTACTCCTTAATATGATACGGCAAAGATGTGGATTTTTCCTACCTGCTATGAAAAAGAGCATGACAGATAGTACTGTGCCACGCCCTCCCGCGGGACTAGTCGCCCCAGCTGCTAACTTCATGCACTTGTAGGCTACGCACATGCTGGGTGCGCCGCCAGCTGGTGTTTTTGCAGGTAAGCAATCCCCAAACAAACAAGGGCATGTAGATAATGTTGTAAAGGAAGAGAGCTGGAAATACCACCAACAGTGTTCCACTTAGTCGGGTATCCTGTTTTAGACACCACCACATGTATATGAACTGCACCACCAGTAACAAAATCACTATCCACCCAGGCATAATCTGCGGGAAAAATGCCACTGCATACCCCAGGTTATTTACTATGGTCTGGGCTATTGAACAGAGGGTTAGGTACAGGCTGGCCACGATCTGGGCCGAGTTCAGCAAGTAGATGGCTCCATCTAGATGTCCCCAGTCCCCCCTCTGGAGGAAGCTCCGCAAGAGGAGAGGAAAATAGCGGAAAAACACTTGCCAATGCCCCCGAGCCCAGCGTAAACGCTGGATAATGGAGGCTCTGAACTCCAGAGGCTTTTCATCATAAATACGCGTTTCGTGGCTCCAAACAGCCTTTACCCCAACCAAGAGACACTGCATCTGAAACTCCAGGTCCTCGGTCAGAGTGCGGGCTTTCCACCCAATTTCCTGCAAGAGGCTGGCACCCACACAGAATCCGGTACCACCAATAGACACGGGCAAGCCTATATTGGTCTTAGCCACCTGCCAGGCGCGGTTCATGTAGTAATAGGCAGCTGCATAGGTTAGAGTTATCCAGTTATCGGTAGGGTTCTTGGTGTCTAGGTAGCACTGGATAAGACGATCTCCTGCATTCAGATGGTTGTTCATAACTGCAAGGAAGTTGCGTTCAACTAGATTGTCTGCGTCAAAGAAGGCCACACCGTCGTATTCATTGAGATTCAGCTGACGCAAGGCCCAAGCAATGGCATAGGGCTTGCCCTTGGGCTCGCCAATGCCATAATAGTGTTCCAATACCTTAGCACCGTGGGCACGGGCGATAGCCGCCGTATCATCCTGGCAGTTATCCGCTATTACATAGACATCATACAACTCGCGAGGATATTCAAGACTCATTAAGTTGTCTACTAGCGCTCCGATTACCACTTCCTCATCGTGAGCCGGCACCAGAATGAGAAAACGCTTGTTAGGAGCCACATGTGGTGGGGCTTGTGGTGTGCGTAGACCAAAAAAGCTAACGGCTAACCAATAGAGCACAATCGCGGTCATCAACAAAGAAAGCAATGAGTTAAAGCCATAGAATATCTTGAGCATACCTACTCCTTCCAACTGCGATGGTACGGCCCTTATAGTAGACGTCTATAGCCCCCGTTGGTTCCCTGGGCCAAAAGCGCCTATTGCCTACTCTAGCAGAATCTGCGAGCGGAAGCCATAAACGACAGGTTACAATAAGTCAACCAAGCTTACGCTGTTGTAAGCTTGGTTGCAAAAATGCCCTAATAGTACTCCACTATCACTTCTTTCCCCGTTTGTCGCAACTCCTCGCAGATTTCCTGTACAACTTTCATCTTTATGGCGAGACTTAGGGGCAAGTTGGGATTCTGATGGGCCGGGTTAATAGCTTGCCCTACCAGAACATGAAGGTGAGTGCAATAGTCCAAAAGCAAACGAGCTAACCTGGAAGCACCGTCGGCTCCACTCAGCTCTCCAATGTCCTGGTAAGAAGCATCCTTACTCTTAGCTAGACGTATCAACTCCAATGCTCGAGAGAGGGTGAGTACTCCCTCGGTCACCAGATCTACGCCGGGAATGCTGGCCGTCGGAGGCACGTCGACAGCAGGAAAGTCCAAACTGGTCAGTAGAGGGCGACCACTCACACGACTCACAATCTGTGCTGTTGTGCCCCCACATACCACCTTCTTGCCTTCTGCCTCCAATAGCTTCTTGGTTACATGTTCATCTAGAGCCGGATCTTTGGGGGGACCAGTGAATAAGGTTACTCGCTGGATGGGCCGAACACGGACCCCCACTACCGTCGTATCGTCACCCGGCTTGTGCAAGTACAGATTGTCGCAGACATCAGTTAATAATGAAACTACTTTCCGCATATCCTTCTCGTGTTGCATCACTTTCTCCAAGTATTGGGCCACATTAGCCCATTGCCAGCCTAGGTTCAACACTCCCCCTACCCCTGCATGCACAACACCATCGGAAAGCAAAAAGAGAGTGTCTTCTTCCTCCACTGGGAAACGGGCCTCTTTGATACGACGACCGCCCACTTCGCGTACATTCTTGGCAATGGGAACGAGTGTGCCACGTCGCCAGAGTATGGTTTCAGGACAATCAAACTCTACGAGATAGGCCTCCCGTTGAGCAAAGAAAACCTGTAGGATAAGAAACGTGGAATAGGCTAAGTGCCGCACTTGACAGACGGGTAGAGTAGCAGCCAAGGTGGCAACCACTTCATCCACAGTCGCTCCCTGCTTTAACATGGAACTAGCAATCTTGGTGGTTAACGTAGCCAAGATATTGGCTTTAACACCACTCCCTAGTCCATCGGCCAGGACCACGATTACTGAACTGGCAGTTCGGACCACCTCAACACAATCACCACAGAGTTCTTCCCCGTATTTGCTCAAGCAACGGGAAAAGGTCTCCACATGCAGATTCATCTGCCTTCCTCTTCTCCTTGAACCAACTTGATAAGCTTAAGCAGCAGCATCTTGGAATCGGCAGTTACTTCGCCTAATAGGCCGGCAATCTCTTGGGCCACGCGCATTTGCTTGTTTATCACCTCTTGGGCCTTTTCCAAGGTTTCAGCTCGCACTTGCGATAGGGCCCGTTCTTGCAGTTCAAACTTGGTCACATCCGAGATTACTCCCAGAATCAGATCTTGAGACTGAAGTGGATTAATAGTCTGCATGGTGACAAGCCCCAAATTCGGATAAACCACCCTTTTGCCCATCACCCACTGACCACTGTCCCGTACAAAACGAAAGTCATCATCGGGGATAATCTTGCCTAGCGGTTTCCCCTTCACCTTGCTTGCTTGGCGGACAAACATGCGCTCCGCTGCTGGGTTGAAATCTTGAATAATTAGGTCCTTATCCACCACGATGATAGCGTTGGCCGTCGATTGCATAACCAGATTGGCCAGCGATTCGGCCCGGGAACGCATGTATGGTATGCACATATCCAGCTCCGCCATACCATCGAGTACAGCCGCCGCCTTTTCCCTGCAGGTGGTGTAACCGCAAGCTCCACAGTTGAGTTCGGCCTCAGGAGTCGTCTTGCCGATCTTGCTCAGAACTCGCTCTATATCCTCCTGCGAGTGCTTTATAACCTTAATCGGATTAGGCCGATAGTCACAGTCGGTGGCTACACTGGGGAAAGCCTTCTTCTCCATCTTTTGTTGTGGCAAAGCTGCCTGGAATTCCTGCAAACGTTCTTTGCGCTTGAGCAAGCTCTCCTCCCGTGGCATGCCTGGCCCATCCAGGCAACCACCGCTACAGGCATTGCATTCCACCAGGGTGGCCGACGACATCCCTTCTAGCCGCAAACCCTCCAGCAGATCTCTAACCTGCTCTAGCCCACTAGCCTCCAATAGCAGTTGACCTTCCGCATTCAAGTACTTAAGTATACCACCGGCAGCTGGGTATAAGGCGGCCAGATCTTGATCCAATTCGCACCACTCACTGGCCGGCAAAGCTGCCGGGTTGATACCCTCTTCCTGCAACCAATTCTTAACTTCGCTATACAGTAGTACACCATCAACCAGACCCGCGTTCTGTGGCCGCGCCGCCTCCTCTTTCTTAGCCAAACAAGGGCCGATGAACACCACCTGGCATCCGGGGTAATAGGATTTCAGTAAGCGGGCATGCACTAACAAAGGTGATGCCACGGGGGCTAGAAGGGGCACCAAGTCAGGGTAGTAGAGCTCCACAAGCCGCACCACTGCAGGGCAGGCCGTGGTCAATAGGGGATTGGCTAAGATCCTTCCCCGGTCAAGAAGCTGTTGATAGGCCCGCGAGACGAGGGCCGCGCCAACGGAAGTTTGACTCACATGGGCAAAACCCAACTGCCTAAGTGCAGTTATCATCTGCCCTAGAGTGGCACCGGGCCAAGCCGCCGCTAACGACGGAGCAATGCTGACATAGACAGGAGCTTTACCCTGCAACATACTCTGGATAGCAAGGCGATCACTAATTATCTCCTTTGCTTGCTGCGGACAAACCAAAAGGCAGGTGCCACAAGCTATACAGCGTTCGTCATTTACACAAGCTTGGCCATCCTTAATCTGAACGGCTTTGACGGGGCATAGACGCACGCACTTGTAACAATTCTTACAGTTAGCCGTTTTGATACGTAGGACTGCCAGGAGAGTTCACCTCCGGTAGGACATGTTTCCGCATCAGTTCCCCGACCTGCTCCGGAAACACGCCTAAGATCTTCTGCTCGCCCACCTGCACCACGACCCCATGCATACACTGCCCCAGACAGAACCCGGCTTGCAGCTCTATCCGATCTTGTAGACCGTGGCAGGCAATGGCGGCCTGCAAAGCCCGAATCACGTCATAAGATCCTTTGAGATGACATGAACTACCGATACACACTTTTATCTGCAGCATGGGCGGCCCCCCTTCGGAACAGATAAATGGCAGTAGAGGGTCGGCCTCATGGCCCACCCTCCTGCAACTGCTAAAAGGCTACTCGTACCTATTCAAGATTTCCGGTATTTTGTCGGGAGTCAAACGGCCATAAACATCCTCATTGACCGTCATAACGGGTGCCAGACCGCAGGCTCCTATACAACGTGATACCTCTAAGGTGAAACGACCATCACTGGAAGTATCGTTCACCTTAATGTTCAAATGCTTCTCTATTGCACTTACTATCTCGGCAGCTCCCCGTACATAACAGGCGGTGCCTAAGCAAACGGCGATACGATACTTGCCTCGGGGTTTTAGAGAAAAATAGGAGTAGAAAGTGGTTACACCATAGACTTCAGATAACGGCAGATTAAGACCTTGTGCCACAAACTTCTGCACGTCCTCTGGTAAGTAACCGAATATGTCTTGAGCCTTATGCAAGACCATGATAAGGGCTCCTTCCATATCTCGGTACTCTTCAATTACCTTCGCCAGTTCCTCAAAGCGCGGGTCCTGCCCCTGCTGGCAATTGCAGCCAGTACATTTTCTATCTTCCATTGCCGTTCCCTCCTCCTTAGTATCGCGAACGCGCGTGATAATGGGTGTGCAACAGCTGATGCGCCTTCTCGCCGTTGGGCTCACCTAAGAAGCTGCGGTAGAGCTCTTGCACCGCCGGGTTCTCGTGGGACTTGCGTACCTTCTTCAGCATATCCTGACGATAAAGGGCAGTGGCTCGCTTCATCCGAATGTCAGGGTCTTTAGAGAGAGGTTGGCCGCCGCCTCCTATACATCCACCTGGACAACCCATGATTTCGATGAAATGGTACTCGGCTTCACCCGCCTTAATGCGTTCCAACAAGCGGTTAGCTTGGGCTAAGCCGTTGGCAATAGCTACCCGCACATCTTGACCGGCAATGCGAACTGTGGCTTCACGCACACCGGCAAAGCCCCGTACCTGTTGAAACTCAACTTCCGGCAGCTCTTGCCCATCCAGCATTTCCGCTACTGTACGCAATGCAGCTTCCATCACTCCACCAGTGATGCCAAAGATGGTACCCGCGCCAGTGGACATGCCCATAGGGAGATCGAACTCGCCCTCTGATAGATTAGCAAAATCAATACCAGCTTCGCGGATCATATTTGCCAACTCACGGGTGGTAATAACCGCATCCACGTCCCGATATCCGCTGGCCTGCATCTCTGCTCGCGCCGCTTCGGTCTTCTTGGCTGTACAAGGCATAATGGAGACAGAGAAAATGTGGGCCGGATTAATGCCTGCCTTTTGCGCGTAGTAGGTCTTAGCTAAAGCACCAAACATTTGCTGCGGCGATTTACACGTAGAAACATGAGGCAACATATCCGGATAGAAACGTTCGCAGTAGCTCACCCAACCTGGACTGCAGGAGGTAATGAGCGGCAGATTCTCCCGTTTCTGAAGTCTAGAGATAAACTCATGGCCCTCTTCCATGATGGTGAGGTCAGCAGCAAACTGGGTATCAAACACCTGATCAAAACCCAATTTGCGTAAGGCCGTAACCAGTTTTCCGGTTACTAAGGAGCCAGCCCTGAGACCAAACTCTTCACCTAGAGCAGCACGCACTGCTGGAGCCACTTGCACGACCACATGGGTCTTGCTATCCTGTAGCGCTTCCCAAACTCGCTCCGTATCATCTTTCTCCCTCAAAGCAGCAACTGGGCACACATTGATACATTGCCCGCAGCCGACACAAGGACCTTCTGCTAGACCGAGGTTGAAGGGAGTGGTCACAATACTATCGGAGCCACGATTGGCCATACCAATGGCACTAACGGACTGGGTTTCAGCGCAGACCCGTACACAACGGCCGCAAAGGATACACTTATTGGGGTCGCGCACAACCGAATAGCTACTCTCATCCAGAGCTAAGTCCCGCTTTTCGCCACTGAAGCGCACTTTACGGATTCCCAGCTGACGAGATAGATCTTGCAGTTCGCATTCGCCATGCCGGCTGCAAACCAAGCAGTCCTGAGGATGATTGGCGATAAGCAGCTCCACAATCGTTCGACGGGCCCTGCGTACCGCTTCTGAATTGGTCTTGACCACCATGTTATTGGCAACGGGATAAACGCAGGATGCCACTAGATTGCGCATACCCTCAACTTCTACCACACAGATGCGACAAGCACCTTCAAGCCGCAATTCGGGGTGATAGCATAGTGTAGGGATGTGCACCCCGATCTTCTGGGCCGCCTCCAGGATGGTGGTACCGGCTTCAACTTCTACTGGATTACCGTCAATAGTCAGTTTGATTCGTTCCATGTACCTGCACACTCCTTTCTTAGCGGCTGATGGCCTTGAACGGACACTTGGCTACACAAGCACCGCACTTGATGCACTTATCTTTGTCAATCATGTGGGGCTGGCGCAGCTCCCCGCTGATAGCCTCCACTGGACACACCTTCTTGCAGAGTCCGCAGCCTTTACATTTTTCAGCAACTATATGATAGGAGAGCAATGCCTGACAGACCCCAGCTGGGCAGCGTCTATCACGGATGTGGGCTTCATACTCATGGCGGAAGAACCGGAGAGTAGCCAATACTGGGTTTGGAGCAGTCTGTCCCAACCCACAGAGGGATGCCTTCGAGATAACCTCCGCCAGTTCTTCTAGCAGCTGAATATCGCCCTCCTCACCTTGGCCCTTGGTTATGCGCTCAAGGATTTCCAACATGCGCTTAGTGCCTTCCCGGCAAGGAACACATTTGCCACAAGATTCATCTTGAGTGAACTCCAGGAAGAATCGGGCTACATCTACCATACATGTGTCTTCATCCATGACGATAAGTCCACCAGACCCCATCATAGAACCAGCTGCAATGAGGGAATCATAGTCCACCGGCGTGTCTAGTAGTTCAGCTGGTAAGCAACCACCGGAAGGACCGCCCGTCTGACAGGCTTTGAAGGCCTTGCCACCAGGGATGCCTCCACCGATATCGTAGACGATTTCCCTCAAAGTAGTCCCCATGGGAACTTCCACAAGCCCCGTATTGTTGATATTGCCGGCCAGTGCGAACACCTTGGTGCCCTTACTTCCCTCCGTGCCTATGGAGGCAAAATGATCGGGACCATGCAGCAAGATAACGGGAATATTAGCCAGGGTTTCCACATTGTTAATAAGTGTCGGTTTCCCCCAAAGACCTTTTACCGCCGGATAGGGTGGCCGGGGCCTGGGAGTACCACGATGCCCCTCGATTGATGTCATTAGGGCTGTCTCTTCACCACATACGAATGCGCCAGCCCCCAGACGAATACCGACATCAAAGGAAAAGTCGGTACCAAAAATGTTCTTCCCCAGCAGGCCTGTTTCCCGCGCCTGCTTGATGGCTATAGATAGCCGTTCCACAGCAATCGGGTACTCAGCTCTCACATACACGAAGCCCTGGCTAGCCCCAATGGCATAGCCAGCTATAGCCATGGCCTCAATAACACTGTGGGGATCACCCTCCAGTATACTACGATCCATAAAGGCGCCTGGGTCACCCTCGTCAGCGTTACACACCACATACTTGATGCTATCTTTGGAAACGCGAGCAAACTCCCACTTACGGCCCACCGGGAAGCCACCACCACCGCGGCCCCTTAATCCGGAACGCTTCACTTCTTCAATAACCTCTTCTGGTGTCATACGGGTAACGGCACGTGCCAAAGCCTGATAGCCATCATGGGCAATGTACTCTTCAATAGATTCGGGGTTGATTTTGCCGCAGTTGCGCAGGGCCACCCGATGCTGCTTCTTATAGAAGCCAATATCGTTGAACAAGGCCACCGATTCTTCAGTGACCGGTTCTTTGTAAAGCAGCCGTTCCACTACACGCCCTTTCAAGAGATGCTCTTTAACCAACTCTTCCGCGTCCTCCGGCATTACTTGGCAGTAAAAGGCTCCTTCCGGATAGACCATAACGATGGGGCCCATTTTGCAGAATCCAAAACATCCGCTTTCCACCACACGCACTTCATTAGCCAGACCATGACGTTCCAGTGCCGCATGTAACTCGGCCTGTACCTTTTTGCAACCGGAGGAGAAACAGCCGGTTCCTCCACAGACTAGAACGTGAGAACGTATTATACTCAACTAGCTCACCTCCAATTTGCTTGCACGCAGTTATACCCCAGGCAAAGTCCCCACCTTAGCGGCCAGTGACGCAATGATCTCATGCACACCGTCGGCGCTAACTCTGGTAAAAACTTCCTCTACCCCATCAGCGCTCACAAACTTAACCACTGGCATGTCGGTGGCTGGCATAGCCAAGTCCTCACCCACAACCACCAGATCTAGCCCCCTGGCGTTGACCTCCTGCATAGCTGTCACCATCACATCCCGTGCTCCAGCTGCTATGCCAACAGTTCCTACCCCAATAATGAGTCGATTATGAGGCTCACGAATAGAAAGCTGCTTGCGCACGCGATCGCGAATGGCGTTTAATTCTGCTACTGTCAACATCTCCTCTCCACCTCCTTACAAGTTTTCTGACTCTTTCCAGTTCACTCGTGTATTTTGTGAAAAAATTATCAAGTTTAAGCCAAAAAAAAGACCTCTTTTGCACCCCCATCTTAACACGGGTAGGAAAAGTAGGTCAATAAGCAAATGCATATAATATACAGTATTACAGATTCATAATTTAGACAAAACAAAACACCTAGTCTGTCGTGCAAACTAGGTGCCTAACTCGGTCATCGTGTCTTCTCTTGTGCCAGATGATAGGACAAAGCCAACAAACCTACTATTAGGTTCTCCTGCCGAACTTCCACATCGGGCGGAGCCTGAATGCGTGTAGGTGCAAAGTTCCATATGGCTCGGACTCCCGCCTTAAGCAGCTGGTCCGCCACCTTCTGGGCAGAAGACGCCGGCACTGTAATTATGCCAACCTTAATACCTAGGGATTTCACAACTTCAGTAATATACTCGGCTGAAAGCACTTGCTGTCCCGCCACTTCTACACCAATCTTCTTGGGATCGGAGTCAAAAATGGCGGCCAACATGAAACCATACTCACTGAACCCTTCATAGCGGGCTAAAGCCTGTCCCAGGTGCCCCGCACCAACTATGGCAATTTTGTTCGGGCGATTCACGCCCAAGATCTCCGTAATTTGCTGCATCAAATCGGCCACATCATAGCCCACACCACGACGCCCAAACTCTCCAAAGTAGGCTAGATCCTTACGAATCTGCACAGAGGTAATACCCAGAATACGACCCAATTCTTCCGACGATACCACCTCTACCCCACTTTGGTCCAGCTGGCTAAGTGAACGTAAGTACAGAGGTAATCTTTCAATCGTAGGACGAGGGATTAATACCAATTTTCCCATGGCGTGCCTCCTCTCATGAACATCATAGTCAACTATTCAGCGTATGGGTCGATTTCCACTGCTGAAGGATCTTCTGACTTTTGTCCTCTAGGTAAGCGCGCCAAGACTTCAGCAAGTGCAGGACCTGTGTTAATGCTGCCCGTCTCCTCAAGCTTGGCCAGAGCAGCTTGTGCCTCCACCTCAATCATCTTTGTAAATATCCCGGTGCCACAATACTTCTTATCGCCGGCACGAATACCATCCATATGCTGGGCCGCATGGTCGGCTAAAGCGTTAGCACCGGCCACCAGATAGTGGGTGTTGATGTTGTTCTTGCCCACCAAACCCCGCACCACCGATGCGGCACCAGTTCCGCCATGCTGGGCAAAGGGTATGTAACGGCCGCAACTCAGATACAGGGCCCTCTGAACCACCTGCAAACGGTCTCTATCCGGTTCATGTTTGACGTCCTTCTTAGCCGCATGCTCCATACCAATCGGATACGCTATGGCATCGGCACCAGTATAGCGAATAAAGCAGCACACCTGCTTCGCAAAGCGCTCCAATTCAACGCCCGTAAGGCGCTCATAGGACAAAGCTTGCCCGCTTTGGCCAGTAGCACCAAACTCTGCCTCCACCATCATATCCGTGTTGCCCAATATAAGACGTACGCCTTCCACAATCTCGCGGGTAACTACGAAGTCTAGGATGGGGGGCAGCTTTTCCGTGTCGATCATGCCCCAGGCCGGAGCTACAGCCTGCACTACCGCCAGAAAATCGCGCCGGAACTTGACATACTCAGGGCCCACTAGATAGTCCACATAGCGTTCAAAAGTGGTGTCGCTGATGGCCAGCTCTTCCTGACTAAAAGCATCTTGCATATGCTCGATGGCATGCCGTATACGAGCAGCCGCCAACTGGCGTGCTAAGCCAGCGGTCTTCTGGCCACTGGGCTCCTTAGCTTCGTCATACTTCGGCACTTGGAAATGGTCCAAAGAAACAGCCAGATACTTGGCATTATAGGCTTGTGCATAACTGGCGATTTGGGCAACCGCCTCCCGAGCACCGGCTACTACAGCCGCTTCCTTCTGATGCACACCTACCCCAGGCAAGGGACGAATACGTGCCGGATCGTTGCCAATAGTCTCGGCGGAGTTATAGCTCAGCTGCAGTATCATAGGTGACTGTTCCCCTGCCGCCGCTGCCATGGCAAAGGCTCGGGCTTGCACCTCAACTGGCAAGTTAACGTTGGATGCTAACACGGTGACCCGTTTCTCCGGCTCTAGCAGATTACCCTCCTGGTCAAAAGGACAAAAGTGCTCAAAAACCGCCCGCAGCTGCCTCCCAGTCAATAACATTCCCCAATCCCTCCTACTTCACAGAGTTAACCTTTATCACCACAACAACTATACCCGGTCTAAGTACTCCCCAGTGCGAGTGTCGATGCGAATCTTGTCACCGACATTGATGAAGAAGGGTACATTGACCACCAGACCGGTTTCCATAGTAGCCGGCTTACTACCACCAGCTGCCGTATCACCTTTGACACCGGGAGCGGTGTCGGCTACCGTCAGTTCCACATAGTAGGGCAAATCGATACCGATGATACGCCCTTTGTACATAACGACGGTGATGATGTCGTTCTCTTTGATATACTTAATGTCATCTCCGATGGTATCGTGACCGATGTTGATCTGCTCATAGGTCTCCATGTCCATAAAGGTATAGAAATCACCGGCATCGTAAAGGTATTGCATTTCCTTCCGTTCCACGTGGGCCCGGTTCACTTTCTCACCAGCGCGGAAAGTGCGTTCCTGTACGGCGCCAGTCTCCACATTTTTCAGCTTGGCGCGCACAAAGGCGGCTCCTTTACCAGGTTTCACGTGCTGGAACTCAACTACGGAATAAACTGCACCATCAACTTCAATAGTTAAACCAGTACGAAAATCATTGGTAGAAATCAAAGCAATTACCTCCTCATTTCCAGTCGGGTTGAAATTTAATCAATGATGATTAGATCCTTCGCTATGCTGTTAAAGTTCCGGTGTCCTGTTGCGGTAACTAGTACCATATCCTCGATGCGTACTCCACCAAATTCGGGGAGGTAAATACCCGGCTCGATAGTAACTACCATTCCGGGTTGTAGTACGTCTTCCGAGGTCTTTCCGGCTCGGGGCCCCTCGTGCACCTGCAAGCCCACACCATGGCCCAAACTATGACCAAAGAAGTCGCCATATCCGGCAGCCGCAATGATATCGCGGGCCACCTGGTCTAGTTCCTTTCCTTGCATGCCAGAACGGACTGCTGCCTGGGCCGACAACTGAGCTTCTAGAACAATGTTGTAGATTTCTCGCTGTTTCTCACTGGGCTTCCCTAGTACCACAGTACGCGTCATGTCGGAACAATAACCATTGTAAATAGCCCCGAAGTCAAGGGTCAGGAAATCACCCACCTCTAGCACTCGTTCGCTGGCTCTTCCGTGGGGTAATGAGGAGCGAGGGCCGGAAGCTGCAATAATCGGAAAAGCCATTCCCTCTGCTCCCATACGCCGCATGGCGAACTCCAAGTCTAAAGCAATCTCCAACTCGCTTCGCCCCGGCTTGATTTCTGGCAGGACTTGCTCAAAAGCCGCTTCGGCGATCTTGGTGGCCCGCTGCATGCAGGCTATTTCAGTCTCATCTTTAATGAGCCTCAGCTTCTCAACTATACCACTCAACGGCACCAACTGAATCGCCAGACGTTGCTTAAGCTGCTCATACTCGGCATAGCTAACATAGTCCTGTTCAAAACCGAGGGTCTTGATTTCATCAGCCTGAACCAAGTCCCGCAAAACATCTTTTCCAGGCTCACCAATACGAACTATCTCAAACTCGGGCGCTTGTGATGTAGCCTGCTCTATGTAGCGGAAATCGGTAAGCAGATAAGCTTTAGCCTGGCTAACCACCAGAGTGCCCGCTGAGCCGGTGAAGCCACTCATGTACCGCCGGTTTTCCGGACGTGTGATGAGCATGGCGTCTACACCGGCTGCAAGTATTTCTGCCCTTAGCTTTGCCAACTTACTCATTTCTTTCCCTCCCTAGGCAATTTTCTTTCAGATCAGGATCGGGTGGACGAAGGAGGTCCGCTTACCACTGGACGGTTACTGGCCAAACGGACGGCCTCAGCTAAGGCCATTAGGTAACCGTTATAACCAAAACCGGTAATCTGTCCTACGGCTACAGGAGCAATTACCGACTGTCGGCGAAACTCTTCACGGGCATAGATATTGGACAAATGCACTTCAATGGTAGGGAGGTCAGCGGCGGCAATAGCATCACGAATCGCATAACTATAGTGGGCGTAGGCACCAGCATTGATTATTAAACAGTCGGCCTGCAGCGCCGCACTGTGAATCAGATCTATGATTTCCGCCTCACTATTGGATTGGTCTATTCTAACTTGCACCCCCAGGCGCTCTGCCTCCGCATGAATCAGAGCATCAATCTCCAGTAAGGATATGTTGCCGTATATCTTTCTCTCCCTATGCCCCAACATGTTCAGATTAGGTCCGTGAATGACCTGAATCTTAATCAAGAGTATCCTCCTTTCTAGCCCTAAGGTTCCTCCCACTGCTTGAGCCAGGTCATAACCAAGCAAGGAACTTGTCGGTTGCGTTTCCACATGTCATTAAACTCCGGCAGAGGGCGGGGCTTGTTTGTTCCCAGCTCAATGATCAAGCTGGGGATTTGATAGGTGGTCACCACATGATCGCGGGCCATTCCCCCAATACCACCCGAGCTATGTCGCAACCGATACCCGGTATGGTTGGCCACTGCTTGGGCCAAACTGCGATCCCTCTCCAGCCACCTTCCCGTCTGGTAATAATAGTAAAACACTTCATTACCCACCGAATGGTAAGTGAGATGGGCAGAAAATCCCTCCTGCTGATGCAAACGCTCCATCGCAATTACTTCCGGCTCCGTTAGTGGCTTCGAACCAGCGTAATTGGCGGAGGCCGGCTGCGGAGGCCCATAATTCTGCGCCAAGTGCCAGTTGGTAGGGTACTGCCGGTTTAAGTCAACACCCCTAGCATTGGCCTTCCATAGCGTAAAGTCGCGAGAGCCACCATTCATAGCCAGCAGACTATCATAACTGAGGCTGCCGCGCCCGTTTGTCGCCACTATTTCTACCCCATCAGGATTAACCATTGGCACTATATACAATGTATATGTGGAGAGCAGTTCCCTCAGGTCATAGCCGTAGAAGGGCTGGCCCGTATGATAGTGGTAGGCATAATGCTCAATCATGGTCATAAGCAGAAAACTGCTAATCCATTCACTGCCATGGTGGGCCCCGTCTAGAAGAATCTTCTTCTCTCCTTGGCCCAGTTTGACCAGGTATATGGCCCGCCTCTCTACCGATTCTCCTATTATATCAACGGACAACAGTTCATACTGATCGACCAAGGCCTGCAGGTGCTCGATCATTCGCTCATAGCTGTAAACACCTTTAGTCCGTACAATCGACTTGAATTTGAGGTTGGGGAATAACGGTATTTCCAGCGGTTCAGTAGGGACCAGTGTAGGCTCTGCCGGCTTCTCCCGTACCAGCGGGGGCTGGGCTTGCACATAGAACCATACATCAAGATATAAATAAACGACCAGTATGGTCAAGATTGAGGCCAATACAAGTACAGCACGCCTGATGTGTCCCGCCTCCTCTGTCAAGAACGTCCTGTTTATCTTCTAGCTAAAGGGGGCAGATTCCTTTTCAACAAAGGAAAAAAAGGGTGCCAGCTGACACCCTTCGTTTCAACTCCCTATACTATTGCTCACAGCAACAGTGGCAATCTAGGTGAAAAACCAGCTCACCTTTCACAAAGGTTGCCAAGACATTGCTCCGCACTTTCAGGGGATGTCCATCCCAGATAGCCAAATCCGCATCCTTGCCAACCTCTATACTACCAACTCGGTCAGCCACGCCCAGTATCTCCGCCGGGTAGAGGGTGATGGCCTTTAGGGCTTCCTGCGGACACAACCCACCTCGTACAGCCAACCCGGCCTGCATGGTCAGGGTCAGTAACGGTGTTTCAGGATGATTGGTGGTGAGAGCGAACTTCACGCCCGCCTCATGCAGCAGGGCAGGTGTGCGGATGGTACGGCCAGCCGTTTCCACACTCATGCGAGCCGCTGAGATGGGGCCTAGAATAACCGGCATGCCCTCTTCCTTAATAGTTTTGGCCAATTTATGTGCTTCAGTGGCAGTTGTTAGGACAAGACGCAAACCAAACTCCTTGGCAATACGAATTGCTGTCATTATATCATCAGCCCGATGGGCATGAACAAAGAGAGGCAGTTCGCCTTTTAGGACCTTAACCAAAGCCTCGCTTTGCAGATCCCGCTCCGGGGCCTTATCGGGATTGGCTTGGCTCCGCTCCAGCTTTCCCAGGTAGTCTTTTGCCTTGTAGAGGGCCTCACGGAGAACATAGGCGGTACCCATGCGGGTACTCGGCATCTTCTTCATCTCCCGCCAGGCACCCTTCGGATCTTGCCCCAAAGCTGCTTGCATACCGGCTATTCCTTGGAAAAGGTCGTCGGCCGTAGCCCGTTCCTGCATCTTGAAAATGGCCGCCTGCCCACCGATGACATTGGCAGTTCCAGGGGCACTTAAGACGGTGGTGATACCGTTCTCCATGGCGTCATAAATAGCCTCATCCTCTGGATTGAATCCATCTAAGGCCGAAAGGTGGGGCATGATGGGGCTGCGGGTATTCTCATTACGATCATCGCCTTCCCAACGCATACCTTCTTCTTTCAGACCAACGGCCGTATGGGCATCGATAAGGCCGGGCATTACATAGGCACCTTTAACATCCATAATATCGGCATCCTCGGGGACGATCACGTTGGTGCCCACTTGAGCAATCTTGCCCTCATCAATGAGGATGGTACCGTTCTCTATCTCCCCGTGGCTAATGGTCAAAATATGGGCATTGGTAATGGCTAACATTTCTCTTCCCTCCCTACTGCCGTTGATAAACAATGGTACCGTTGATGATGGTGTAATCAACGTGGGTGGTATACTCAAAAGGATGCCCATCCCAAACCACGACGTCCGCTTCTTTTCCTACTTCCAACGAGCCAACTCGGTCGGCCACCCCGCAAATCTCAGCAGCGGTAAGAGTAATGGCTCGCATAGCCACCTCTTCCTCCAATCCATGTTTAACGGCCAAACCGGCACAGATAGGCAAATACCATACAGGAATGATTGGATGATCGGTCATCAGTGCCACTTTCACTCCAGCCGCGGCGCAAATGGCGGGAGTGGACAGGCTTCTATCACGTACCTCAACTTTGGAACGGCTAGTGAGAGAGGGACCTACGATAATAGGAACCCCATGTTCTGCCAGTTCTTGAGCTATCTTATAACCCTCGGTGGCATGCTCGATGGTGATCTTGATACTAAACTCCTTAGCCACCCTAATCGCTGTCATGGCATCGTCAGCCCGATGGCAATGGACCCGCAAGGGCAACTCACCCTTCAGTACACGTACCATGTTCTCCAACCCCAGGTCGCGAGGTGGCTTCTTCTCCGGGTCGCCCCCGGCTTTCTCCACCTTCAGCTGGTAGTTCTGAGCCTTTACCAGCGTCTCACGCAGGAGGGCCGCCACACCCATCCGTGTTTTCGGCATTTGGTTACGACTGCCATAGGCCCCTTTGGGATTCTCGCCGGTGGCCGCCTTAATGCCGGAAGGGGACAACATGATCATGTCATCCACCGATTCCCCATAGGTGCGCATGGTGACACCTTCACCACCTATAACGTTGGCGCTACCAGGCGCGCACCAAATGCAGGTAATCCCATTCTGATAGGCGTCCCGTAGCCCCATTTCATGGGGGTCGATGCCATCAATGGCCCGAATTCCTGCCGTAACTGGATTGGTGGTCTCGTTGACGTCTATTCCTTCCCATCCTTGACCTTCCTCCCAAATGGACACGTGGGCATGGGCATCGATAATCCCCGGGGTCACATACTTACCACGGGCGTCGATAACCTTAGCATCTGCCGGGATATCCACATTTGTGCCAACGGCCACAATTTTTTTGTCGGATATGAGGATAGTACCCGCATCAATGATGCCATGGGAGATAGTGTAGAGTTTACCATCCTTAATGGCTAACAATGGGCAAAACCTCCTTATCTGATCTATTGGGTTACTTTTTTAGCCTTCGCCACTGTTGGCAGCATATCCTGCTGGCCATCATCTGACTATGGTTGTTGGTTTGTTAATACGGATCCTCCCCCCAACGCTGATCACTACACCAAGATACTCTCCATACCTGTTCTTGAAGTATATGGAGCCGTTATCCAAGTCGCCTAACCCGTAAAGACCCGAAGGAGGAAAAGAAAAGTCTAGAGTAATGGCCCCAACCCGCTGGATTCCTTCTGGCCAATAGACCCGCTTGATCAGTTGCCAGCGCCCCGGAGCTGCAGCCGTTACAACGTAGTTGTCTAGAAAGACCTCCACCCGGTAGGCCCTCCCTTCTTCCATGGCAGAAAAACGGGCAGCCCGCAGATCATTGGACAGACCAATGACCGTAGATACCAGCATCTGATGGGCTTGCTGACGGGATAGATAAGGAGTGGCCGCTAGCCCCAGCAAGATGCTAAGAAGCGCTAAACTGACCAAGAGCTCTATTAAGGTGTAGCCTCGTCGACCCATCCTCTCTCCCCTTCACTCGAAACGATACTTCCAGGATTGGAAACGGGGTACAATCAAACCTTCTCCACCAGTGAGCCCGGGATAGCTCTCTACTAGCAGGTTCAAGCCGACGAAGGGACCGGAATTCACTTGCAGGCAGTTGGCGATCAGGGCTCCGCGCACGTGGAGATTGTGGACCGTTAGACTACCCTGCACCCACAGGACCCCTGTGACAGACAAGACTCCTTCTTGGTTCCCTGGTTGCTGGCAATCACCTATAACGAGCAAGTTAATGTTTCCCCGGCAGTCTTGCCAAGATAAGTCTCCCCTGATAATGACAGTGGCCGGCGGTTCATCCTCAGCCGGGCCTACCACCTGCAGCCCCACCCAGTCAGCGGCCCCACACTCATAGATTTTTCCCGCTTCCAGCTGTAGAAGACCGGTCTGAGGCTCAGGCAGAGGTGAACCGGTTTGTAAGAGCCTTTCTTGTAACCACAACCATAGTTCATCGGAAAGAGGATTAGCCACTGAATTTGGCGCCAAGGTGACCGAGCCTTCACCCAACAGCTCACCGGTCAGTGTCAGTCGGCTGGCCACACCAAAAAGGGCCCCAGCATCCACAAAGAGGTCACCGTCGACCAGAACTGAACCGGCCACCTGCGCTTTGGCTGTTCCCTTAAGCTCCATATAGCCGTCACCGTTGACACCACCTACACAGACTAAATAGCCGCCACTAAGCTCCTGGGGCTCATAGCAGAGTGCCAAACGGATTGTCATGGAACCAACTCGCCCAGCTGCCACTATCTCTCTCTCCGAAACTCGCTCCACACTATACGTTCCATTACCTAGAGCTTGTTCTCCTGCGGGCAATGGAGCAGCCACATTGAAGGTCAGGAGTTGCTGCGCCTTAACCAAACCGGCCTCGGCCAAATAGTGGGCTTGTAGCGCGATTTGCTCACTGACGCTGGCGCGATATTCTATCATGATAAGCTGCAATACAGGCAGGGCGATGAGAAGGGCAAAAGCGAGAAGCAATAGTATCACCAGCAAGAGGCCACCGCCCTCATCTTGAGCGTACTTACCTGGCATAGTTCCTCATCCTAACCTGCTTGCTAATTGTGATAGGGAGACCCCGTCCAACTCCTGGAATACGGTCCACACTGGTGATTCTAATAGTAACCAGCGGCAGCGCCGAAGTATCTATTTCGAACTGGGCCACATGAGAGCAAAGCGGAAAGCTGTTGTTCTTTACCCACAGAGTGCGGCTGTATGTGTTGCGACCAAACTTCATAGTCCCATCTGGAAAGGTAAGGGTATAAGAACCATCGTAATCCTTACTAATGCTGGACGCTTGTCGTACGTAATAGGCGATGAAGTTTACGGCATAGCGAAAGTCACTCTGAAGCTGGGCTTCGGTGTAGCTACTAAAGGCTCGAACCTGCCAGGCAAGGGAAAAGGTACCAACAACCCCAGCCAGCAAGCCAATGATGGCTAGTGAGATAATCATTTCCAACAGCGAAAAGCCAGTGTGATCTAACCTAGGGTGACGCAACTAGGGTCACCACCTGTAGACTATGTTCCCGCCCACTATCGCGCCAAACCACGCGCACCCATATCTCATCTTGCCTACGTTCTATCCACCACTGGAAAGCCCCCTCTTCTCCCTCTTCCCTTCCCGCAAAGGCTTGAAATAACGCCCTCTCCATGAGGTTCTCTGCCAAGC
Source organism: Bacillota bacterium (assembly GCA_029781045.1). GTDB lineage: Bacteria > Bacillota > UBA994 > UBA5500 > UBA5500 > UBA5500. Next base: position 221,181 of record JAKOXL010000029.1, read on the forward strand.
GCGCGGCATCAGTGCGCAGGTCAGTGGAACGAACATGTTCTGCAGTAATCGTCTCCAACCGCAAACAGAGGGGAATCAGCATACCTAGTAGAGCTAATGCCAATAGTATCTCGATAAAGGTGAACCCATCCTGACGCATTGCAGTACCTCCTGCACAAGCAAAAACACCCGAGTGCGGCCCAGCTTCCCTGGCTGCCTTGCGGGTGTCTAATGTTATCGCGGGCTCCAAACCCCGGGCTCTACAATCACTACCGCACTACTTTCATCTACTACTTGCTTATAAATCTCGATGACCCGGGCATCGTATTTCACCCGTCCACTACCGGTGAGGGAACAATACTCACTGACTATAGCTCCTTCGACACTGGCACTGCCGGCGACTTGAACCGTGGCGTTAGGAGCGTAAATCAACGACACCACCGCCTCACCACTTCCGCTGAGATCAACGGTTTCTCCCCCTGTGATTATATGGCCGTACATTTTGCCCGAACCGGCCACTCTCACTTTAGCCTTTTCAGCCTGAATAGTGCCTTTGAAAACCCCACTACCAGTAAGAGCAAGATCCCTCCCCCCGTAATAGTAGATAAAGGCTTGCTCCGGCAGTCCCTCGGAGTTGAACGCACCGCTATTGGCTACAGTTACCTCATCTTCCACGTAAAACACCAACTTACCGGTACCCTCAATCGACAGCTTACCGCTGCCACTGATTTCTAACCTCCCCACCCGTAAGTGACGCTCTCCTGAGCCCACCTGTACCCGCAACTCACTTTTGACTATGATTTCAGGGTAGTAGCCGTCGGCGTCGATGAAATGAGGTGGGGAAGGATTCCAACCTACAAAGAGGGCAGCCCGTGCTGGCAGACTAGGAATAGGCGGCATTTTGATGGGCGGATAATGACGAGACTGGGCCAAGTTTCCCACCATCCCTCCCACGGTGGTTTCTAGTGTTCTCCAACCGGGTAAGACCACCACCTGATCCGGATTGGCACCTGCACCGAGAATGAGGTTACCAGTAATCCTACTAGTACCGCTGATCTGTATACTACCTGGTACCACGGCGTTAGACACCACATGGCCATCGATGATCGAGCTGCCGACCAGTCTAAAACCGCCACCGCCAAACAGCACCATGTCCAAAACCGTTTCGCTCCCAGGCTTTACAATCACTGGAAAACGCACACTACTGTTCTGACTCATGTGGTCCGCCAGGCTGGGAACCCCTCGGGACTGCACCAAGACCGCAAACTCCTCGCCCTCCACATGCTCCAGCCAAACTGAAGCCTTGTAGGTACCAGTGGTCAAAGGTTGTTGGGGTGATACCTCTAGAAAAGGGGCATTCCCCACCAGACTGAGGGGGGCCCAGTCCCCTTGACTGGCCAACTCCCGCAACCGCCTGACCGCCGCCATCTGGCCGTGTTCCAATCCCGCCTGCGCCAAGTAGAAGGCCTGTGTCTTCACCTGCTCTTCTACACTGGCCTTGCGCAAAGCATCAGCTAGGCCTAACAGTGGTAGCCCAAGAAGAAGTAGGAGCGCTAATAGGAGCAAAACGACTGTCAGTACACCGCCCCTCTCGTTCATTCCCTCACCTCCCAAAGGGAACGGAGCGGTGATAGCTCTCCCCTGCACCAAGGGGTAATTGACCGAGAGTTAGACTGGCTAGCAACTGTAAGCTAAAACCTTCTTGGTTCTCTGTCACAACAGCTGTCAACGGCACTAAGTTTGGACACTCTTCCATGGCCAGCAAGAAGGAGCGGATTAGTAGATAGCTGGGAGCGCTTACGTTTAGGCTCACATTGTCCGTCTGGATCTCCAAGCTAAACACTCGACACTGGGTTAGCTGACTCAGTTCCACAAGATACTCGACAAGATCTTGTTCATTGGATATACCATCAAGCTGAGCCTGCAATTCCGCTTGCTCTGCCGCCAGACTGGACAAGCTGGCTTTGGTACTCTCATCATACCGCTGCCATTCTTGCCGCACCCTCAGTTCCTGTTCTGCCAATGCCAGTTGCTGGCTAGTAGCCAGGTTTCGTTCCCACAAGGGCGATAAAAGCCAATAGTAGGACACCATGCCCGTTGCTGCCAGAAACAACAGGAAAAGCAGAAGCCATTCTCGCAAGGTCAATTGGCTTACCTTCATCATCGCCCACCCCGCACAGTAAGGGTCACCGTAAAGGCGTAACCACCGCGATCTAAACTGTGAATAGTGGTAAACTGAATATCATCAAACTGCTGGGTACTACGCAGATTGGTGTAGAATTGGCCTACAGAGACAAGCTCGCTACTACGGCATGCTAGACTTAGGCGGCCTTGATCGAGGGCGAACTGCTGCACGCTAATCTCAGCGGGCAACAGACTGGCAACCAGATCCAGCATGGGTACCACTAACCCCTGGGTGTTGGCCGCGATTAGCTCCCTCAGCTCTCCAATGGACTGGGTCAAGCGCTGCCTTTCCGCCACCCGCTGGGCCATCGGTTCTAAAGCCTGAATCTGGGCATTAGTGGCCCGCAAGCGGCCCTGTAGCCGCGTCTGATGCCAATAGGCCCCTCCATAGAGGCTGGCCAGAGTTGTCAGCCATATCATAGCTGCCATAGCCAATAACCGAGGGAGGGTCTGTTGCAGGCGCTCCCGCCGACGTATCCTTAGGTCAGGTAGGAGGTTAATCGGTTGCACTAGCCACCACCTCCCCTAAAGCCAACCCGATGGCAACAGCTAGAGTTGGCCCCAGATCCTGGGCAGCTTGTGCGTTGGTAGCCGTAGCCAAATAGGTGCACGGGTTACCGGCAAACACCAGCGGTGCTTCCGTCTCTAGGCGGGTAAAGAGCTCTTGCACATCGGCGGATAAGGCCGCAACGAGACCTGCTAACTGGGACCCACCGCCGATCACACACATCTGTCTTATACATTGGGAACGATTCTCCACCTGATAAAACTCCAAGGAAATACTCACCTGTCGCAACAGGCGTTCCAGAGGGGGGCGTAAGCTAGGAAAGATCGGGCTGTTGGGGTCCACCCCATATCGGAGTTTCAGCCCCTCCGCCTCCTGCCAACTGACCTGCATCCCTTCGGCAATAGCCTGGGTAAAGTCGTTCCCGGCCACACCTATAACCCGCACCAACTGCAATTCGTCACCTTGAAAGATACTCAGATTGCTGGTACCGGCCCCTATGTCCAGGATGACTGTGGCATCCTCGGCAACAGTGGAGGCAACTGCATTAGTCCACCGCAGCGAGCGCATAGCCGCCAAGGGTTCGATATCTACCCGGGTAGCCCGTAATCCACAGCTCTGCAGAAGGTCCACAAGTTCAACTATTGGTTGCTTCAGGGAGCCTACCAAAAGGACCTGCATCCTGTTCTGCGGCAGCTGACGTAACACTTGAAAATCGGCTGCCAGATCTTCAGCCGGAATGCCAAAATAGTGGTCGGCTTGAGTGTGAATTACTTTCTTCAGTTCTTCCGCTGGCATTCTCGGCACTTCAATCTGTCGGACAATCAGGTTCTGGCCAGTGAGGACCGTAGCTACCTTCAGCGAACGGGCCCCCATCTCCCTCAACAGTTCCTTGATCGCACCTTTTAGTTCTGCCGGGTTTTTGATTGTACCGTTCTGCACCGTATCCGCTGGCGTCGGTCTGATTAGGAAGCGTTGTAGAACCACTGAGCTGGTTCTCATATCCTGCCGTAGTTCCACCAGTTTAATTGCCCCATTACCCACATCTAAACCATAGAAGTTCTTTATTCTTCTCTGGAAAAGACCCATCACTTTCCTCCACCTAGGGACCAGCGTTACGTAGGATCACGCTGGTTTCGAAGATAAGTGGCAATCCCCACTTGGAACCATGAATAATGTCTTCCGACTGCAAGTGAATGTGAAGCAAATGGGTATCCTGGTCATATTGCAGCCGCAATTGCTTAACGTTTTGGCACATGGGCCTTTCTTGGTCACCTGACCAGACATAACCACCTTCATTATGGTAACCAAAGTGAAGCTTTCTGGCATTCTGCCCCTGGCTCAGGGGCGGTAAAGTGATCTCCACACAGTCGGGATTAATTACAAGCGGTTCCATTAGAGATATGGAGGTTGCTTCCCGCAACTGTTCCGTAAGTTGTTGCAGAGCGCGGACCATGGCCTCCTGCTGCTGATTCAACACCCAGTTGGCCGTGGTGCCGCGTTGAAAGGCATGAATCACGGTGCCAACCATCACCATAGATAACGCTGCTAAAGCCAGAGCCAACAGCAGCTCCACTAAGGTAAAACCCCTGCACCTATTCATGGCGCACCTGCCGGTAGGTTAGTAACTGCACCTGTTGCTGCCGGCCCCGAAACTCCCATGTAACACGCACTGCTATTTCCTCCAGGCCGGCCGGTACCTCGCCCCCGGTTTGCCGTATCCAGCACCAGCGATAGGGGAACTGCTCCCCTGCAGGCGGTAGGGAGTCGTTGCCCAACAAGCGTTCCAGTATACCTTCCGCCAGTAGAGTGGCACCGTTACGTAACCTCGCTTCGTTGTTGGCATTATAGGTATGGGAAACCACCAACAGAGAAATAGGAATTGACATGGCAAGAACCGCCAGTACAACCAATAGCTCTATCAAACTAAAACCCCTATCGTTTTTCACTGGCCTCCCCCCAATGGGCCGTAGGGGCGAAGGCTGAGCGGCCCCGCCCCAGAGTCTAGATAAACAACCCCAAGTACCAGTTCAACAGGGAATCCCCCCATAACACCGCCACATACCAACCAAGAGCCAAGAAGGGACCGAAGGGTACAGCCGTCTTACGGTTAGCCCGACCGCGAGTCAGTAGCAGCAGGGCCACTAAGGCGCCAATAGCCAAAGCCACAAGCAAGGCACAGGCCACTAGCCGCAGGCCCAGCACTAGGCCCAGAAGGCCAACCAACCGCACATCGCCACCCCCCATACCTCCTCGGCTGAAAACATAAATCAGATAGAACAACCCATAGCCTAAGACCCCGGCCAGCAACCAGTCAAACACTGGCTGCTCAGTGTAGAGGTTGTAGGCGATGGCCCAAATAGCCCCCATCTCCACTAGTCTAGTAGGGATAACCATGGTGTCCAGGTCGATAAAGCTGATTACTAGCAGCAGAGCTGTAAGACCGCCGTAATAGAGCAGCTCTACCGAATAGCCAAAACGCCAGTAGACTGGCATTAACAGCAGGGCCGTAAGTAGCTCCACCAAGGGGTAGCGCCACCCAATAGGTTCCCTGCAGTACCCACATCGGCCCCGCAGCATTAAGAAGCTCAGTACCGGAATCAGCTCCAGCGGTCTAAGATTGTGCCCACAACTGGGGCAATGAGACGGCGGAAACACCACCGACTCCCCGCGGGG